>JAKOSZ010000328.1 GCA_029776555.1 Bacillota bacterium
CGAAGCATGTACATTTATACAGCCTTTGGGCGGTATGTCCAGGACCTCTTTGGGGAGTATCTTGCCATAAGCAGCCGTAATAAGGAGGTCCGGGGACAGTCCTCTTAACCACTCGGCAAACTGGGGCGTTTTCACCGATTCGGGCTGAAAAACCGGGATGCCCTTTTCAAGGGCGTACAGTTTCACCGGAGAAGCCGAAAGCCTGTAGCCCCTGCCCTTTGGCTTGTCGGGCTGTGTTATTACCCCAGCTATGTCATATCCCTCTTTAACCAGCATGTCCAGGGTGGGCACGGAAAACTCGGGAGTACCCATAAACACTATCCGCATACCTGCCACCCTCCAGGTCGCCTGCCAGCTTTAAAAACTGTCAGCAATTTCAGTTCTGCATTAATCTTTCTCATTCTGCTCCTCGCTGTCCATCAATCTTATGGCCTTATCGGTAAAGAGAATTCCCTCCAGGTGGTCTACCTCATGGCACAGGGCCCGGGCCAGGATCCCTTCCCCTTCCACGCGAATCTTCTCACCCTGAGGGTTAAGCGCTTCTACGATAACCTTCTGCGGTCTTTTAACCTCTCCTATAAGCCGGGGTACGCTTAAGCACCCTTCAACCCCGACCTGTTCTCCCGACTCCTGGACGATTTCAGGGTTAATGAGCTCCAAAAGCCCTTCTCCCACATCTATCACTACCACGCGTTTCAATATGCCCACCTGGGGAGCGGCCAGACCGACGCCATCCACACTGTACATGGTCTCGGCCATGTCTTTTAAAAGGGCAAGTATTTTTTTGTCAATCAAGTCAACCCTTTTCGCCTTTTTTCTCAGGGTTTCACTGCCTTTTTCCCCGTCTTTTATTATGTTCCTCAACGCCATTTCTTTCTCCCCCGGGCTTGATATGGACTTTCAGGATAATTCCTTTACCGGCTGTTACATTCCAGTCTTGATGGTGCTTTTACCAGCAGGCCGGAACACACGGGAACCGTCACCCTTGCCGTCCAGCCTTTAAGCTCAACAGGTTAGGGACGGAGGAACCGTCTCCGTGTGCGCATGTCACAAAAGAACCGTCCCTCTGTGCTCACGGCAAGCCGAAACCCACGGGAACCGCCGCCGCTTTTTCCAGCTTTTAAGTTCAACAGCTTGGTCACAAAAGAACCGTCCCTCTGTGTTCCTCTGTGTTCGGCCCCATGTGTTTTTACCCTGGCGGGCACAGTTAAAACGCAGCGGTTTTACAGCCTTTAACTCACTTTTATTATAGCATACTGACGGGATTTATATCCACACTCAGTTCCACTCCCCGCTTTTTCGCGGCCGAATAAAAGCCGTCCACTGTCCTGGCCATGGCTGACACCAGCAGGTCAAGGCTGTCGCACTTCACTATCAGCCTCCAGCGGTACTTGTTTTTTATCCTGGCAATGGGCGCCCTGGCAGGCCCAAGCACCTCAGCCTCGCAAGTCAAGCTGTCAAAGCTGGTGACCATGGAATCCCTTACTTCCTTTGCAGCGGTGAAAACAGCTTTGTCATTTTCTCCGCTTATTATGGCCAGGGCTATATTGGTAAAAGGCGGAAACTTAAGCTTTTCCCTTATTTTTATCTCCTGGCTGTAGAAAGAGGCATAGTCATGCCGGCATGCGGCCAGTATGCTGAAATCCTCGGTGTTATAACCCTGGATAATTACCCTCCCCCGGACATCGCCCCTGCCGGCCCTTCCGGCCACCTGGGTCAGGAGCTGGAAGGTCCTTTCGGAGGCGCAGTAATCCCCGGTATTGAGGAGGCTGTCGGCGGCCAGCACCCCTACCAGGGTGACATTGGGAAAGTCATGGCCCTTGGTTATCATCTGTGTCCCTACCATAATATTTATATTCCTGTCCCGGAAAGTATTCAGGATTTCTTCATGGGAGTGCTTGGAAGAAGTGGTGTCCATGTCCATACGTATGGTGGTGCAGCCGGCAAACTGCCTGGCCAGTTCCTCTTCCACTCTCTGGGTCCCTATGCCGAACTCCCTTATGTACTTGCTTTTGCATTTGGGACACATTCCGGGTTTTTTCACGGTAAAGCCGCAATAGTGGCAAATAAGCCTTTCGTTTTTCGAGTGATAAGTCAGCGAAACGCTGCAGTGGGGGCACCTCATAACCAGGCCGCAGTTCCTGCACAGGATAAAGGAAGCGTATCCCCTGCGGTTTAGGAACAGCATGGTCTGCTGCCCGCCGGCTATGTTGTTTTTAATTTCTTCCGCAAGCTTTCGGCTGAAAATTGACCTGTTGCCCTGGTTCAGCTCCTGGCGCATGTCCACCAGTTCCACCTGGGGCAATACCATGCGGTTGGCCCTCTCTCTCATTTCCTTTAGAATAATCTCACCGTTTTTCGCCCTGTAATAGGTCTCCAGCGAGGGCGTGGCAGAACCGTACAAAAGTACGGCCTTGTGGTAGAGGCAGCGCCTCTGGGCCACCTCCCTGGCGTGGTACCTGGGGGTTGTCTGGGACTTGTAAGTGTGCTCGTGCTCTTCGTCAATTATGACAATGCCCAGGTCCTTAAAAGGGGCAAAAATTGCCGACCTGGCCCCCACCGCCACGTGAATCTTTCCTTCCCTTATAAGCCTCCACTGGTCGTACCTCTCCCCCAGCGACAGCCGGCTGTGGAGCACGGCCACATCTTTGCCAAACCTTCCCACAAAGCGCTCCACCATCTGGGGAGTAAGGGATATCTCGGGAACGAGCACAATGGCCTGCCTGCCAAGCTCCAGGCAGTGCTGAATAAGCTGCAGGTATACCTCGGTTTTCCCGCTCCCCGTCACCCCGTGGAGGAGCACCTGGTAAAAAACCCGGCCGTCAATGAAAGCCTTTACATCCTGCAATACCGATTCCTGCTCGGGAGTGGGGGGCATTGGAGAGCTCTTTTCAATACTCCTGGCCAAAAGCGGCTCCCTCTTTACTTCCAGCTCTTCAAACTCAATGTACCCGTACTTGCTCAGGGTGTTGAGAACACCCGGCGACACGCCGGAAAACCTGGAAAGCTCGGAAACGGAGAGGTAATCGCTCTCCATGAGCATTTCCAGGACGCGGATGTACTGAATCCTTTTTAACTGGTTTCCCTCAATTATTTCAGCTATCTTTTCGGGAGGCATGGCCAGCCTGGCCACCTTCACCCTCTTCTCTTTGACCCCCGGGAAAAAGTCGTCGCGGACCGAAACTGCTCCCATCTCCAACAGGTCCCTGACCATTTTGTCAAAGCCCCTGCTCAGTCCCGCCCTCTTTTTCAGCTCCTTATACTCCAGCTCTCCTCCCTCTTCCCGCAGGGCATCTATTATCTTCCTTAACTTCCCGTTTTCCGGCTCCAATTCCCTCTCCAGCCTGACAAGCCTCACGCTCTTGACGCCTATGCCCGGAGGAAGCATGCAGCGAAAAGAGTCGGCGTAGGTGCAGATATACCTCTCCCTCATCCACCCCGCCAGGGCCAGCATTTCTTCATTGAGGACAGGGCTTTCATCCAGCAGCCGCTTAATGCTTTTAAGCCCTTCCGTTCCCTCCCTTTCCACCAGCCGGAGCACATAAGCCTCCACGGGCCTGTCACCCCTGCCGAAGGGAAC
>JAKOSZ010000329.1 GCA_029776555.1 Bacillota bacterium
AAATGAGTTTAAATTCCGGTAAGGATAAATTGGGAAGGTGAGACGCATGAATTCCGTTTTGTGCAAAATCCTCGTATTCCTGGTCATTGCAGCCCTGGTCACAGTCACGTTAGCTGCCTGCAGCAAGCCAAAAAGCGACGACAAAAGCGCCTCGCCTCCCTCTCAGCAGACAGAAGAACCTGAAGCCCAAGAGACTCCCTATATACCTCCTGAAGGGACAGGTCCCTCAGAATTCTATGTAGCTCCCAACGGAAAAGACAGCAACCCTGGAACCATAGACAAGCCCTGGGCTACCATCCACCACGCGGCCGAGGTTTTGAGGCCCGGGGACACCGTCTACATCCGGCAGGGCTTCTATAACATCAAGAAGCCCATAAGACCCAGGAATTCAGGCACGAAAGACGCAGTGATCACGTACGCGGCATACAAGAACGAACGGGTGATAATAGAGGCCAGCGGATTTAACCCCCTCAGCGCTCCAGGGGAGTTCCACTATGAATCGGGAGCTTTCCTGATAAAAGACGTGGAATATATCAGGGTCCAGGGCATAAAGGTCATGAACTCCTACTGCAAGGGCATCAGTATCGAGAACTCCAGCAACATTGACATAATAAACTGCTCTATCGAAAGCACCTTCAACTGCGGAATCGCCATGTGGGACACCACCAACTCGGATACCCGGTGCAGGAACAACAGGATCCTGGGCAATACGGTGATTAACGCCAACACCTGGGACATGCTGCCTGCGGGGATGGAAAGGCGCGGCGAACCGCCTCATGAGGCCATCAGCATAGCCGGCGCGGTGAACTTCGAAGTGGCCTACAACCACGTCTACTTCTGCGACAAGGAAGGCATAGACGTCAAGGAGACAAGCAAACACGGCAGGGTCCACCATAACTACATCCACGACGTTGACCGCCAGGGGCTTTATGCCGACTCCTGGTTCGGAGTGCTTGAAGACGTGGAGTTCTATGAAAACGTGGTGGAAAACTGCCGGGGTGCAGGCATAGCGATTTCCGTTGAAGGAGGAGCCCTCCTTAAGAACGTCAGGTTCCACCACAACCTCGTAATCAACAACTACGGTACCGGTGTGCTGTTTGGCCGCTGGGGAGATGACGGCCCGCGCCAGGACATAAAAATATACAACAACACCATAGTACACAACGGCCACGGCAGTCCGGGACAGCAGGGCTTCTTCTGGATAACCGGGGGCATATACCTTTTCTCTGCCAACCTGGAGGGCGTAGAAATATTCAATAACATCTTAAGCGACAACAAGGCTTTTGAAATAGGCTATTCTGACCACTATACCAAGGACCCGGCCAAAATAGAAGAGGTTTTCGCCGAAAAGGGAATAAAGATCGGCTACAACCTCATAGACGACCGCAACAACTACGAATACCCCTTATATTTAGGCTGGGAAGGCAACTATGCCTACGTAAATCCCTATGTCGGGAAAAATACGGTAAAAGGAAACCCCGGATTCATTGACATCCAGGGAGGGGATTACAGGCTCAGCGACAGCTCCCCGGCAATAGACAAGGGCAACCCCGACCAGGGCTATAACGACCCCGACGATTCAAGGGGCGACATCGGGGCACTCTGGAAGGGGCACCAGGGAGAATTTTGGTGGAAACAGAAGTTCCCGCCGGACTTAAGCAGCAACCTTAACCCTTACTGATAAAAGCCTTTTGCCGTTATTAAGCTTGAAATTTACAAAGCTGCATCTATGGGCGTAATACAGTCGGAGTATTACGCCCTTTGCTTTGTCCTTAGTGATTAAGCGCCTTCTGCCCGGGAAGCGTTGATGAGGCATAAGCTTGTGTTAAATGAGAATCATGCTGGAAGTTTCGGATATGGACGAAGCCGGGCACTCCAGGCGGCAACCCGTTGAGTATTGACAACCGCGGAATAAGGGCTGGCAGCAGCCTTCTTTTTTACCCCAGACTGCCTTAAGGTCCACGGTGTTGAAAAAACCTCCCTTTGTGCTATAATTAAAACAATTGTATAAAACAAATTTAGGGGGCGCACCAAATACACGTGTCTCCGAAATGGAGGTTTCAATGGAACTGTCCAAAGTCGACACGCAGAATAAAATAATCCTGACAGCCATGGACATGATCGGAAAGCAAATAAACTTAGATTTCACCATCAGGGAGATCGCTGACCGTGCCAATGTCAACCTGGCTTCGGTCAACTACTACTTTCGCTCCAAGGAAAACCTGATTAACGAAGTGGAAAACCGTTTTGCCCAGGAAACCCAGCAGATTTACCGGGAACTGGACAGGCCGGGAATAAGTCCCAGGGAAAGGACCATAAGGTGGGCTGAGGAAATGATGCTCCACCTCATGAAATACCCGGGGATACTTTTCATGATGGTAACCAAGCTTATTCAAAAAGGCATAAAAAGCACCATTATTACAGGGCTTTTGGACAACGTGGAGAGAAGGCTGGCCCCGATTATCAGGGAGCTTACCGGGGCAGAGGACGACCTTGTGGTCTCCATGAAACTGCTGCAGCTTCTATCCGGCGTGGTGACCCCTGTCCTCTTTTACCACGCTGCTGGAAATACCTTTGAGTTTGACATCAACAACAGCAGCTCAAGGCTTAAGTACGTTGAATCCCTTGTTGGCGGTCTGTTAAAATAGGCTGTCAGACCTAAGGCCAAATCTTTTGCCCTTCCGGATTTCCTTTATTATTTCCAGTCAGCGCTATTTTCCAACAAGAGCCTTAATTCTCATCTTTGGGCTGCTTCGTCTTTCTTATTTCCTTCTCTCAACCGGCCAGTGCAGTATTAACTTTTTTCAGGCAGTTTCGCCTCCTTTGCCGGATTTCGCCCTGTTAGGCTGGTCAATTGAAAAGGTAATTTCCACTTTGCAAAAGTAAATTCCACAGAAGCTGAATTGTTGGACAGGATCGGTGTTTTAACAGGTTGCAGATTAGTTTATTTTGATATATTTTTAGTGCTTTTCAGTCAGAAATAGGTTAAAATATGGCTTGGAGGGACAATGCCAGCCCTTTTTTAGGCATGACAAAATAGAGGTGTGAAATTAACTGACTTTTTTGCAAGAGTAATTTCCACCGTTTTGGGATGCGTTTATGGAATAGTGGCTGGTGGTGCCTCTGCTTGTTTATATTTTATTTTTTAAGAAGGGATGGATGTAGGGTGATCTTATCTGGTGGGATAAGTTCTGCATTCATCCTTCTTAATATTTCTTCTCCGTAGAGTGAG
>JAKOSZ010000330.1 GCA_029776555.1 Bacillota bacterium
CAGGCATATATTTCGGCAGGTTCAGCAGGGAGGTTATGGACTTTGCCAGGAACAACCTGCCCAATAAGAAGCGGGTGTTTCTCATTAATACATACGGTATTAAAGGTGATTACACAAAGGAAATGAGGAAGATCATTGAAGAGAAGTCCTGCCGGCTGATAGGAACTTATGGATGCAGAGGATTCAGCACATACGGCCCTTTGAAGTTAATCGGCGGAATTGCAAAAAGACACCCGAATGAAAATGATGTGAACGGTGCAATAGAATTCTTCAAAAGGCTCATTGAAAACAGGGAGGAAGTATAGAAAACATAGGGCCGGACACGGGGATGGTTTTCTGTCTTAAGACAGGAAAACTGTCCCCGTATTTGCGTGCCTGAAAACCAAGGAAATATGGTTTTTTTGTCGTATAATAGAAGGTAAGGAGCGCATGTTAAAACCCATAAGACAGGTTGGAAAACACCTGAGGGATCCTGAGGAGGTTACCTGTGAAAAAACTGTTGTCTTTTTTGCTTTTATTCTTTTTACTTTGCCTGCTTTGTGCTTGTGGGAAAGGACAGGCGCCGGGTCCCGTGTCAGCAGCGCAAACGGCCGTCAACCTGGAATCTTCTGCGGCAGAAACAGACGCTTCTGACACAAAGACCCCGCTGTCTTCGTTGAAGGATTCTATAAGGCTGGAGGGCTTTTCTTCGGTTCTTCCCGTCACATGGCTTCCTGACGGTCTTTCTCCCGCCGCCGTAATTTACGGCGCGGCCGCAGCGGAAGAAAACACGCTTTTCCTGGCAGGAGTAACTGGTGAAACGGCAGAGAGTAAAACCATACTCTATAAAATCGACGCTGAAACAGGAAGCCTGACAGCCAGGCTGGAAATTGACTCTTCTTTTGGGCAGTTTTACGGAGGCCAAATCTTTAACGTGTTCCCCAAGCCTTACGGCTACCTGGTTACCCTTTCCGAGGGCTTCCAGGCCGTGGATTTTGACCTGGCTCCCATCCGCCAAGTGCTCTTTTCCGACCTGCCCGGCTTCGACTACCTCTGGTTCAGCGACGGGGAAAATTTCACGGACCGCTACGACGTAAGCGATGATTTCCGCTACCTTGCGTCTTTGGGGCAAACTTATTCAGTCATCGACCTGGAGGAGGTTCGCCCCCTTGTGACGCGGCGAAACTTTGTTGAATGGGCTATTGATTTGGGCGACGACGGCCGGACACAACCGAGCCTGGCCCTTGCCGGTGACAAGCTGGTGGGCGTAGGTATGCGCTGGTTTGCCAATGCGCCGGCTGATAAGCGCAGACAGGGGCTATACACCTATTCAATTGCCGAAGACAGGAAAGTCTTCACTCCCTTGTCCGTATTGGAGGGCATGCCTTCTTTCCGGGCATATCCCGTCCTGGACGGCGGCCAAACTGCGGAGTTCCGCTGGGACGGCTCACAGGCTGACGACCGTTTGCTATACCGCTTTTCCTGGCCCGACATGACCCTTGAGAAGATAACCATTACGCCGCCGGAGGGTTTTTCCCGGGATTATTACCCTGAGCTTTCGCCTTTACAAACCAGGCGCTTTTGTCTCCTTTCCCTGGAGGGCAAAGGCGACCCGGAAAGCCTTCCCGTAAACGCCCTTGTATTGATGGACCTGGAAACAAAAAATATGCGGGCAGCGGTTTATCCCGCCAATATGCGGCTTGAACCGGTCAGCGTTTCCCCCGAAGGGGCCGTGCTTGTGAAGGCTCTCGATTTATCGGACCCAAACGGTGCTTCCGGCGTGTATATCTTGAGATAAATACAAGAGGCAAAAGGCAGGACCTGTTCTTCTCTTCATGGAAAGAAGAACAGGTCCTTGTTACTCGTTAGCTTCCTCACCTTTTTCCAAAGTTCAGATAAAGTTCAGATAACATACAAGTGGGCTTCAGGTTTGTGTTTTATCATTGAGTCAGCCCCGGGGAAAAGGAGGAAAGCAAATGAGCGGGCTCCGTGGCAGGCATGAACTTAAGCATTATATCAACTATGCTGATGTGATAGAAATCAGGTCAAGGCTCCCCTTTGTGGCAAAACCTGACGCAAATTCTATCGAGGGAAAGGGCTACAGGGTCAGGAGCCTGTACTTTGACAACTACAACGACAAGGCGCTCATGGAAAAGATCAACGGTGTAAATGGACGTGAGAAATTCCGCCTGCGCCTCTACAACAACGACACATCTTTCATCCGCCTTGAAAAAAAGAGCAAGAAAAACGGCCTCTGCTATAAGACAGGCACTGCCATATCGGAACAGGAGTGCAGGCGCTTGCTTGACGGCGATTTTGCCGTGTTGAAAGAAAAGAAGGACCCCTTGTGCCTGGAGCTTTATTTGAAAATGTGCTGCCAGCAGCTTCGGCCGAAAAACGTCGTGGATTACTGGCGGGAGGCTTACGTTTACCCGGTTGGGAATGTGCGGGTTACCCTGGACTATGATATCCACTC
>JAKOSZ010000331.1 GCA_029776555.1 Bacillota bacterium
AATCTCTCGTTGTGTTTAAAATTTTGAAAATTCCTTCCGCTAAAAAGAGGACTATCAATACTATCTGTCGAATATTAAACATGAGACCTCCGCTCCTTTCAGACTCCTTTCAGGGAGTTGTGATGTTTTTTCACTTGGAGGTCTCATTTCTTCATCTTCCCCTTAAATTCCTCCAATCACCTACTAAAAGTTTACACTACCATGGCAGGTTTAAGGCCTGCCCGTGTCACACCTCCACTACCCCGTATCTTCCTCCCCCGCCTGCTCCAATTTCCAGCAAACCTTCCCGGGCTTTTAAGATCAGCTCCCCTGTTTTTACGCCAACAACCCGGCACAGCTCTTCAAAGCCGGCGCTGTGAAGGACCTTCATTTCGCTCCCGAAGTGCTCAATAAGCCGGTCCAGGGTTTTAGGCCCCACCCCCGGTATAAACTCCAGGGGAACCTGGTACCTGTACCGGGGGCGCCCCTCCATGTGAGGACCCTTCCTGTCCTTTATGAGCTCCAGCCGGTCCCTTACTCCCACTACCACCGGGTGCCTGCTGCTGACAGGGCATTGCAGCACCGGCGGTTCTCCCTCCAGGATTTTTTCGCAGCGGTTGCAGTAGGTCCTGTGGTACTTCCCCAGTTTGGGGTTCATCCCGCAGTTTAGCTCTATGCGCCTGCCGTTTTCATTTTTCAGCGCCATCACCAATTCTTCAAAGCTGGCCTCTTCCATCCTGATAATGTTGTACTCCCGCCCTATTTTGGGAAGGGAGTGGGCGTCCGAATTGCTTAAAAAGGCTTTCCCGTCCAGCTCGCTTAACTGGCTGGCCATCTCGGAGTCAGCGCTTAATCCCAGCTCTATGGCAGGTATTTTCTCAAAAGACTTTTCGTCGAATAGCTCCAGGAGGGATTTGCAGCAGCTGCCGTAAAAACTCTTGTGGGGGGTAAAGGCATGGGCCGGTATAAGCACTCCCCCGTAATCCTCCACGGCCCGGAACAGTTCCTGGGCCGTCAGTCTGCTGACGCTGCTGTTTGAATAGATGTTCCTCATATGCTTGCTCATGCTGGTGGAAAACCGCTTTAAAGTGTCCAGTGTGGGAAAAAAGCACAGGGAGTGGGCACTTCCCCCGGAAGGCTGGTGGCTTTCTATCTCGGCGCCCGGGATTATAATCTGGCTTCCCCTGTACTCCAATCCCCCACCCGGCTTTTCACGCAGCTGGCCGCTTTCAAGAAGCTTATCTATATCTTCCAGCACATGGGGAGAAATACAGTCCACCACGCCAATGACTTCAACGCCTTTCCGGTAGTATGACTCCCGGGCTATGTTTTCAAAAGTCAGGTTGGCAGCCGTAGCCCTTTTTATTTCCTTTCCCTGGGATGACCGCCCGATATGGACGTGCAGGTCTGCAAAAAAGTCTTTCAAAAAAAGTCCTCCCTTCTGCTGATGTGGAATGTTAAAGCCCCCTGCCCTATTAATTAGATTACACCACGGCAAGGGGCTGTCAAGTTTCTAATCGGCCTGGTCACCTGGCAGTCATGACTTAAGCGGGCTTGTCTCTTTGAGCTCTTCCTGCCCTTTGGCTTCCGGGGCGCCGAAGGCCTGGGACCACTTGCCGCACCTGTCCCCCCAGCGGCCCAGGACCAGTCCTCCGGACATAATCTCAATGACTTCGCACATGTTGGCACAGCCATTACATTCCACGCCCTTAACCTTAAACTCGCTTTTCATTACCTTAAGGCCCTTAAAGCGGCTGGGGCATTTCTTTTTGGACATGTAGCCCCTGGCAAGCAGCGCCGCCCCAAAGGCCCCCATGACGTCATAGTAACGGGGGATTATGATCTTCTTGCCCAGTGCCCTTTCAAAGGCGGCCCTGATCCCGACGTTGGCCGCAACCCCTCCCTGGAAGACGATGGGCTCCTCAATCTCCTTGCCCTTGGCCAGGTTGTTAAGGTAGTTTCTCACCAGGGCCTCGCACAAGCCCGAGATAATATCCTCAATCCGGTGCCCCATCTGCTGCTTGTGGATCATGTCCGATTCGGCAAACACGGCGCACCTCCCCGCTATTCTGACCGGTGTGGTGGACCTTAAGGCAATCCTGCCGAATTCCTCTATGGGTATCTCCAGCCTTGCCGCCTGCCTGTCCAGGAAGGAGCCGGTGCCGGCGGCGCAGATGGTATTCATGGCAAAGTCGTATACCACTCCGTTTTTCAAAATTATGATTTTTGAGTCCTGGCCCCCGATTTCCAGCACCGTTCTCACATCCGGGACAGCGTTTTGCGCAGCAATGGCGTGGGCGGTGATTTCGTTTTTTATGACATCGGCTCCCACTATTACACCGGCAAGCTGCCTGCCGCTGCCCGTGACTCCCACTCCCAGCACCCTGATGTCGTCCCCCAGCTTTTCACTGAGAATCTGAAAGCTTTTGCACAGGGCGTTAATGGGCTGTCCGCTGGTCCTTAGGTAGATTTTCTCGATTATATTGTTGTCCGGATCTATCGCAACCAGGTTCGTGCTCACCGAACCCACGTCAATTCCCAAATAGCAGGCGTCAGGTACCAAAAACCTTTTCCTCCTTTCTCCTTTTGAGCAAGTCCACAAAAGCTTCAACCCTGGTTAAGTAACCGGCCTCACCCGTCATTTCGTCCACGATCAGGGTAAGGGTGGGTATGCCGAAATCCCTTCCCACCGCCGGCATTATGCTTTCCGCCACAATTTCGGGCATGCAGGTAAGGGGATAAATCTGGATAACCCCGTCATACCCGTCCCTGGCATACATGACCACATTCCCGATGGTCTGCTGGGCGTGGCCTCAATCATGGCCCCGAGGTACGGCCTGGCCGCTTCCACGTACCTTGTGTCCCTTGGAAGGTGAAGGGCGCTCTTTAATATGTGCTCAACTATCCACTCGCTTATGCTGACCGTCCGATGCACCTCAACCCCCATATCCCCCAGCCGTTCCGCGATGAAAAAGTTGGCGTAGGGGTCAATGGTGGTGTAAATTTCCCCCACTATGCCCACCCGGAGAGGAGAAGCCAGGGGGTCCGACTCAATATTGAGAAGCCTCTCCCTGGTCTCAGTTACAAGCCTCATTAAATCCCCGGTACCTTTTACGCTTTGCACCTTCCGGTGAAAATCCTTGTATATGGCGCTGACGCTGCCCTTTCTCCTTTCCCTGGGCCTTAACCTGTAGGTGAGGAGTTCCAGCTCATCCAACTCTATGGACAGCCGGGTGACGTTTCTTATGG
>JAKOSZ010000332.1 GCA_029776555.1 Bacillota bacterium
CATCAAGGTAACGGTAAGCCGCAGGGAGTATTCCAGCTATGGCTTCCCCCAGGGCCATGAGAGGGCGTCAAAAATAAACCGCCTGGAAGTCAGGGCCGTTGGGAGCCCTTACACCTGGGAAGAATTGAAAAACATGATATCCAATAAGCTTTACAACGCTGACAGCGGCCTGGTGAATTTAAGGCTCAACCAGATGAGGAGTTATTCCACGGCAGGCATCATTTCTCCCGACCAACTGGATTCCTATATTGAAGAGATAGTCCTTGAGGTGGAAAACGAACTCTCCTATTATATCGGCGACCTGGTGGAAGGCCCGGGCGCAGTCTTGGGAGAAAGGGCCGTTAAGCGCTTTTCTAAGCCCGTGACCGTAGAACTCTGTTTCCCCACCATACCCGGGACGCCTCAGCCCTATGTCCGCTACGACGGTGAAAGCCGTTGGACGGGCCTTTCCCCGCTTACGGTGAATTTGTCCGGACAGCTGGCTTTTGAAGTTACCGGAACGGGAGAGTACGTGGTGCTTCAGAGGAAGTCAGGCCTTGACGGCATTCCTGACGATTTCTGGGCAAAAGAGAGTTTAACTGCTTTTGTATCCAGGTATGACATTACAAGGGTATTTGAAGGAAGCGAGAATTTTATTGCCCCGGAGATGTACGTTACGGTAGGGGAGATGGTCCGCCTCTATGTGCTGGTCACCTCCGGGCAGGACTTTTTGAGCCCGGACATGGAGCAAAAGGTAAAGAGGACCGAGTTAAAAGAAGTGCTGGGGGCTGAAGGAAACTTAAAAGATGTCAGCAGGCAGCAGATGGCGGCTGTCCTCTTTAAGCTTTACTGCAGGAAGACCGGAGCCGATATGGGAAGTCTTGCGGCTGGAAGGCGTATTTACATAAGGGACTTCAGTGCCATAGACGGGCGATTTGTAAACGCCGTTGAACTCATGCTGGACATGGGCGTTTTAAGACTTGACCCAACGGGGCGGTTTAACCCCGGCTCACCGGTTACAAGGGCGGAAGCCGTGGATGCCTTTGTAAAGGCTTTAAGGCTTTCGGGCGAGGAGCTTTGATCGAATCAGGTCTATGACGGGAGAGGGAATTATGGGCAGGATAAAAAGACTTGTACTGAAAACCGCCAGCTTGATAGCGGCCTTATGCATTGCGGCAGGGGGGATGGAGTGCCGGGTACAGGCAGGGCTCAGCGAAGACCCGCCCCAGCTTCCTCCGACAAACATACGCATCGACCCTTCCGATCCCACGGGCTTTGAGGGCGAAGGCAGCATTGACCCTGAAACAAACAAGCCCACCTGCTATGTAAATCTCACCTGGACAAGCCCGCCTTATAACGAGGCCGGAAATGAGGGGGACCCGGTGGTAAGGCGCTACCTCAACTTCTACCTGCAGGAAATCGGGGAGACCGTTGGCCCCAGGGAGCAGTACTTCCAGCAGGACATTCCCGACCTTCCCACCACCTCTTACAAATTGACCAGGCTAAAGCCCGGTACCGTTTACTACGTGGACATGACTGCCCAGCATGACCACAGGGACAGTGAAGGGAATATTTACACCAAGGGCCCGTCGGTTCCATCCACCAGGTACAAGTTTTTAACCAGGATGGAACTGGAGGTGGAACCCTACGGTCCGACCCAGATAAAGATAAGGTGGAGCGACGTATGGGATCTGAGCAGCGAAGGGAACACGTACAGGCTGAACTATAAGCTTTACATCATGCAGGTCAGCGGTACCGGCACGGTGCCGTCCGACGTCTACTCTTCCCCTCCGATTTACATAAGGGACGAACAGATAGGCCCCAACGGCCCTGTAAGACCCGATAAGGAAGAAGGGATGCTGGAGTACATCCACACCTTCCCCGGGGATGCCAGCCAGATTGCGGGAAGGGTATTCTACGTAGCCGTAGAGCCCGAAACCGTCTACGGGGATTTCATGTATGGCAGATCCGACGTAAGGTATGGCTGCACGTACATAAATGCCAGTGTGGCGAAAATTGCCTTTACCTCCATGGGGACCATATGGAGGCTCCAGTGGGATTCGGTGGGAACGGGCATAAACTACAGGATTGACAAAATAATTGACGGCGTTCCCCACCCCTACGTGTCGGCGGTGGGCGAGACCAAGTATGACATAGTGCTGCCTCCGGAGGAGGAAGCGGGCTGGTATATAATCAGGGCCAACGTGGAAAGCCTGTACCCTGACGCGGATATTAAGATTGAATCCAGGGTTATTGAGATAAGGGACAAAGCGCCGGTTTTGATACCGCAGCCGGCGGCCCCCGAGTTTGTCAACCAGCTGGGGGACGTCAGCTACGCCGACGGGGTAAGGCATGACAGGGTGGACCTCTTGTGGAGGGCGCCCAGGAGGGAGGACGGCAGCATCGACACCGACGTGTCTTACAACCTGTGGATACTTACGTCGCCTGACGTGGAAGACCAGGACCTTCTGGAACCGCTTCACATTACCATAAGCAGCGACAATTACGTCATGGACGAGGATACAGGGCAGATCCTGGGCTATAGATACACCGTTGCCGGCCTTAATGCCAACACGGTATATTACATGAGGCTGGCGGCCCGCAAGGAGGCTGAAGATGGCCCGGTTTACTCGGAGCCCGCCATAAGGATAGCCGTCACACTGCCGAGAGACGGCGTAGAGGGAAGGCCTGTGGCCCCGGCCCAACCCGCATGGATCCGCTCCGGCCCAAGCGACCCCTTTGATGAATCCAACACCATCAAGGTGGACCTCAAAACCGAGTGGTATGAGCAGTATGTGGACAGCGGGGGTTACCTGGGCTGCTGGAGGCCTGCCCCGGAGGACTACGACCCGGTCCAGAACCCGCCGGACGGGGTAAATTACAGGTTGAGCAGGTACAGGGACCAGGTGGAGTTTGAGGTATACTACGTCAAGTACACCGCCTGGGTGGAGAAGAACTATGAAAACGCCTCGCATGAAGAGCTAAGGAGGTTGGAGACCACGGAAGCCAACCGGGTGCCTCCCTCTTCCTTCCATGTATTGAACGGCAGGGTGAGGGTGAGCATTGACGGGATTGAGAGCAATACCTCTTATGTCATATGGGCCAGGGCGAGGTACGGCCAGGGAGAAGAGTTCCTTTCTGACCCGTCGGCGCCGATTATTGTCACCACCGCCCCGGTGATAATAACGGAACCTGAGACGCCGGTGGTGCCTTCCTTTACATATTTCTACTCCGAAGACACATACGTGGACCTGGGCTGGGGCTTTGTGGTAAAGGAAGGCTATTCCTACCGGATAAAATACGGGACGGAGGAGGATATCGACAAGGCGCAGGAGATAGCAAAGGACATAACCCTGGCAGACTATACGAAAGGCTATTTCCGGGTGGAAGGCCTGGAGGAGGATACCCTCTATTACTTCTGGCTAAAGGCGAAATATACCGCCCCCGACGGGAAGGTAAGGGAGTCCGTCTGGAGCGACGCCATCTCCGTCAGGACAAAGGCGCCGGTTCCCCCGGGTACGCCCAGGGGCTTTGGCATTAAGAAAGATAAAGGGGCCATTGGGAAAAACAGCATTTCTTATGAATGGGTGAAGGAAGAAGGGATGGAATACATCCTGGAAATTGCCGGGGATGAAAGCTACAGGGATTCGGTGGAATACATGGTGGGGGCGGTATCCGAGTACACGGTGGAAGGGCTCCTTTCCAATCACAGGTATTTTGCCAGGCTTTACGCCTATGACCCGGTGAAGAAACTCAGGTCCAACCCCACCTACAGCGTTATCGCAAGGACTTTAAGGAGCCAGGAAGACTATGACTCGGATAAAGACATTGACACCGTATTAACCGGTGATTTTGTGATAAAAGACCCCCATGCCGCAGGCGGCCTTTGGAACGTCAGGATAACCGGGGCCAATGCCGAAAGGTTCTTGCAGCATGTGCGGACCGACAGAAAGCTGGATTACGTCCTGGACATCAGCGATATGCCGGACAAGACCCGGCAGGTTGCCGTTACGGTGGAAAAAAAGGTGTTAAGAGGCCTTTCGGAACTGGGTGAGAATTTGAACATACTGACAAAGACGGCTATGCTGGTCATAAGGCCGGGGGTTTTTGACACCGGCGGGGCTCTGCCGGGGAGCCTGATAGTGTTAAACATCAGCTTCCCGGATGCCGGAAGCCTTGTGTCTACTGAAAAACTGTCCTTCAAAACCGGGGTTATAAGCCTTACGGCCAGCGCCGTGGAAGGGGGTAAGAGCACCCAGATAAGGCGCTTTGAGAGCCCTCTGAAGGTTGTCTTCAGCCATTCAGGCCAGGGCTGGTTTATAGAAGGCGTCACTTCCGGCTATGTCAAAAGCCCCAATGGCACATGGAAAGCCGTGGAAACCTACCAGTCCCCTGACAGGGGAGGAAAAGGCGGACAGGTTTATTTTGCGCTGGAGGAGCCGGGATATTTCGCCGTTGCCGACAGGAGCAGGACACGGTTTAGAGACACCGGGACCAGCAGGTACGGCGATGCCATAGAAAAACTCGCCCTAATCTACGACTTAAAGTGCGTGGGAGGAGATCTCTTTAAGCCCGACAACAGGGCCACAATACTGTTCTGCATTGAACTTGCCATGGACGTGCTGGGGCAGGATTATTCCGCTTCCGCCGAAAAGGCGGTAAAGGCCGGGCTCATATCCATCCAGGACGCCCTCTATCCCGAAGCCGACTGCACCAGGGAAAAAGGCGCCGCAATAGCGGTGAGGATATATGAAATAAAGACAGGGCAAAGGGCTTCGCCCAGCGGTGAAGTGAATATTTACAGGGACCAGGCTGAGATAAGCCGCGAATTAAGGGATAAAGTGCTGTTTGCGGCAGAAAATGGACTGTTGGCGGTGGAGCCCGGGAAACTCTTATCACCCCGTGCGGAACTGTCCCGGGGAGAGTTTGCCTTTATGCTTGAAAGGGCCCTTCTCCTGGCGGGAGAGATCGAGTGAGCCGGCCCATGTGCCTTAAATATGGGAGCTGTCCATCTTTTTTGCACGTATATAGCGGTGTTGCGGAGGCAATAATTTTACTGTGACAGAGCAAAGGGGGAGATGGAACAAGCCGGTTTTTTGTCTTATTTTTTTTCAAAACTATTATCCGCGCAAAGAATAAAAAAATACGCTTCAGCCGCTGTTCTTAAAAATTACCCCGGTAGAATTTGTTGACGCGTCCCGAAAGCAGCAAATTGTGCCTGGCAGCTGACGAAATATATATACCGGGAGGAAGTATGCGGAAATAAACTTAAGCGCTTAAAGTTTGCCCGGGCGGTATTGAGGCGTGTTGCCGCCGGCAGGTTTAAAGAAACTTACCCGGCAGCGGGAGCCCGAAATAAAAGGGAGCAGGTAAAGAAGGAAAAAAGGTTCAGACAGCAAAAGCAGTGGTGGAAGAAACAAAAGACAACGTCAAAAGAGGGGAATGAAATTGAAGAAGTTTATAATAACCCAAGCCGCACCTTTAAAAGGAAAAGTTAAAGTCAGCGGGGCCAAAAACTCCGTCCTGCCCATAATGGCAGCTTCCCTGCTGGCAGATGGGATAAGCCGGATAGATGAGGTCCCGTACCTTAACGATGTACTCATTATGCGGGACCTGCTCATTTCCCTGGGGGCAAGGGTGACCCTGGATAAGGAAAAGGGCAGGCTGACCATCGACCCCGGGAAGATTTCCGGTACCGTAGCTCCCTATGAACTGGTCAATAAGATGAGGGCTTCTTTTCTTGTCTTAGGCCCCCTTCTGGCAAAGGTGGGACGGGCCAGGGTGTCGCTGCCGGGCGGATGCGCCATAGGCACAAGGCCCGTTGACCTCCATTTGAAAGGATTCAGCGCCATGGGGGCTAAAATCACCCAGGGGCACGGCTATATTGAAGCCCAGGCCAAAGACGGGCTTAAGGGAAATAAAATCTACCTTGACTTTCCAAGCGTAGGGGCTACTGAAAACATAATGATGGCCGCCGTGCTGTCAAAAGGGCAGACCATAATTGAAAATGCGGCCATTGAACCGGAAGTGGTTGACCTGGCCACCTACCTCACCGCCATGGGGGCGGACATAAAAGGGGCGGGCACCGATACCATCCGCATTAACGGGGTCAGGAGCTTAAAAGGGGCCAGCCACGCCATAATTCCCGACAGGATAGAGGCGGGGACCTATATGCTGGCCGCAGCCGTAACCGGCGGGGATATTACGGTTGAAAACGTGGTCACGGAACACTTAAAGCCGGTAATTGCAAAGCTGAGAGAGGCAGGGGTGGAAGTGTCGGAGGAGCTTACCAGCGTCCGGGTGCAGGCCGGCGACCGGTTAAAGGCGGTGGACATTAAAACCCATCCCTATCCCGGTTTTCCCACCGATATGCAGTCGCCCATGACGGCCCTCTTAAGCACTGCCAAGGGCACCAGCATTGTCATCGAGACCATATTTGAGAACAGGTTTATGCACATAAGCGAGCTTAAAAGGATGGGCGCCAACATAAAAATTGACGGGCGCAGTGCGGTTATTGAAGGAAAGCCCGTACTTACCGGAGCGGAGGTCAAGGCGACGGATTTAAGGGCGGGAGCCGCTTTAGTCATTGCCGGCCTTGCCGCCAAAGGGGTTACCGAGATTACGGACATTGAACACATCGACAGGGGCTATGTGAATATGGACGAGAAGTTAAACGCCATGGGGGCCAGCATAAAAAGGGTTGAGGAATAAAAGCCAATAGCTTATAACCTGTCAGGGATAAGAGCACTTCTTTATCATATTTCCGTCTTTCAACTGAATATATTTAAAACAAATCCCGGGCCTGTTTAAAACAGGATTTTGCCCGTCACAGCCCAAAGGCGGTTTTGCTTTTATACCCGGAGGCTTTGGCCATGTCAAGGTATTAAGAGATGGGGTCGTAGGAGTTGAATGTAAAAAGTTTTACAGGCTATGTATTGACAATTATTGTCATTACCATACTGCTTCCCCTGTTCATTGTAAAAGGGTGCGGCATCGGCATTGAGGAGGCACCCTACATTGAGAAGCCAAAAGAGGGAAAGGACCTTATTATAAAAGTCTATCTCAAGGACGAGGACAGGGTGGCAGAGATGGGCCTGGAGGAGTACATAAAGGGCGTTGTTGCGGCCGAAATGCCTACGGATTTCGGAATTGAAGCGTTGAAGGCCCAGGCCGTGGCAGCCAGGACATACGCATACGGCAGGATGACGAAGCGCTATGCCGCTGCCAACAACCCGCACCCGGACGCCCACGTGTGCACCGACCATACCCACTGCCAGGCATGGGTGGACAGGAAAACCGCCATGAAGAAATGGGGAATCCTGAACGCCTTCAGGAACTGGAACAGGGTGTCCAGGGCCGTGGAAGAAACCGAAGGGATAGTAATCGTATACGAGGGGGAGCTGATAAATGCCCTGTATCACGCCAACAGCGGAGGAAGGACGGAGAATGCGGAGGACGTATGGGAAGGTGTCAGCGCCCCGTACTTAAGAAGTGTCGCCAGTAACGGTGAAGAAGAGGGTCCCGGTTACAGGACGGTGACGGAGATCAAAACCGGGGATTTCATAGAGACGCTAAGGGACCACTACCCGGATATCCGGGTCGCTTCCGGGGACCTTCTTTCCGGCATAAGGATAAACGATTACACCGAGGGCGGCCGGGTAAAGACCATAAGCATCGGGAACGTGACCTTAAAAGGCACCGAGTTCAGGAAAATATTCTCCTTAAAATCGGCCAACTTTATAATAGAGAGAGCCGGTGAAAACACCCTTAAAATAACCACCCTGGGCAACGGGCACGGCGTGGGGATGAGCCAGTGCGGAGCCGACTATATGGCGAGAAACGGAGGGAGTTTTGAAGAGATAATAAAGTATTACTACAAAGGCGTTAAACTGGTAAAGATAAATTTGACGGAAGACAGGGGCCAGGAAGCCAGGGGTAAAGGAAACAGCTTTTCCCACCGATCTGTGTATATTGTTCCCAACTCCGGAAACAATAATATATGGAGGTGGGAAATGTGAGTGTAAAAAAGCTGTTTCCTGAAAAGAGGCTGTCTAAGAGAATAATCGGATTTTTTGAAAAAAGGGGCTTCTATTATACCTTAATCATTGTACTCTGTTTTGCCATTGTGGGAGGTACGGCCGTATTTTTATCCAGGTACAGGGTTGATTCCCCGGAAGACCAGGGCGACCTGGGCTACCTGGCAGAAGGGTCCGAAACGGACTATGACTTCGAATTCAATCCCGGGGAAGAGGAAATACCTTTAGACTATTTTACCAGGAACGCGGAAAGCATTGAGGAGGGAGAAGAAGCAGCAGAGTGGGACAGCGGTGAGGAAGTGGCATCCGAGTTCCTGGAGAAAGAGGTTTCTGAAGGCGACTTGAATGCGGAACCGGCGGATAAGGCTGAAGCCAGCCAGGAGAACACCGCCGGGGCAGATAAGGCGGTTGCCGCGGCAAAACCACAGGAGGCAAAAAAAGACAGCGGAGCTAAGAAAACTACCCCGCCCGAAAAGATGGAGCTGGCAATGCCTGTCTTCGGGGAAATGACCCTTGAGTTTGCCATGGACAAGCTGGTGTATTCAAAAACCCTGGATGAATGGAGGACCCACAGCGGAGTAGACATAGCCGCCGACAGGGGTACACCCGTAAAAGCCGCGGCAGACGGGGTAGTGCTTGAGACCATCGATGATCCCAGGTACGGCGTAACGGTGATTATAGACCATCAAAACGGTTATAAGACGGTCTACGCCAACCTTGCCGAGGGTGTACTGGTAAGCCCCAATCAGAAGGTAAAGAAAGGTGAAGCCATAGGGAGTGTAGGCAATACGGCAAGTATTGAGTGTTTGGAACCGCCTCACCTCCATTTCGAAGTGCTTAAGGAGAACCTGCCTGTAGATCCAACCCTGCACCTTGCGGGACAAAAAACCGGATAGACTAAAGGGGGGCGGGAGCTTAAAAGTGATAATGTGGTTTAAGAGAGTGGGAGCTCCCCCGGCAAAGACAGTTTTTGCC
>JAKOSZ010000029.1 GCA_029776555.1 Bacillota bacterium
TATCACGGCAATCTCCGGGGCCATAGCGGGGAAGAACCGGGAGTTTGAAGACTATCCCGACAGGCCCAACTACGGCAAGTGGATTGCCATGGGAACCAGGTATCCCGTGAGTTATAAAGCTGATGACGAAACAGAGAGGCTCGGCGTCAGCGGCCGGCTCAGCGTGAGCCCTGTCAATGAAAACATCTGCAGGTTCTTCGAATGGGATACCTTCCTTGGGCGCACCCATCATGCGAATTTCAAGTATTCCATAAGCGAAAAGGAGCGGGCTATGGCCATTGACGCCGTGCGCACCAATACCGTCGGCGGCTTTCAGGCGGAACTCATCCCCGACCTTGAGAAATACGGCTTTATAAAGAGCGAAAAGGGAGCGAAGGTGCCGGCTGTGCCCTTTATCACGAAGGCTGAAGAAAAGAGGTTTTATGAGATCGAAAATGAGGCGGTGGAGGAATACTGCAGCCTGCTCCTGGACAAGGCGGTGCAGACGGCGCGGGAGAACGCGGTCAAATACCCCGGGCACATATCCGACGTACCGGATATCATTTTCTGAAAACCGCTGTCTTTCCTGCCCATGGCCTATGTCTATGAAGCCAGGGACAGGGGGGTTATAGCCATAGAAGAAGGCAGGAACTATCCCATTATGGTTATGGTCTGCAATTAATGGCAGGTGAGATGGCCAAGGGGGACGGCAGGCTGCGGGAAGGCAGGCCCTGCCGTCCCTGCCTGTTCCCTTCCAGTGTTCATGAGCGCTGTTAATTTTACCGGATGAACGCCTATGATTTTACGGGCGCATGAAGCACCTTTTCAGCATGTCTTTTCCCTTTTTGCAGCTGAAAAACACGTATTTTCACATGTATGCCTGCTTTGCCGGCGGGTAAGAGAAATGTGTCCGCGCTTATATATTCCCGCCTGGAATGTAGTATAATGACTTAGTAAGGGATGCCATGCCTTGAATATACTGTGGAAGGCAGGAAGAAGGGATTTTAAAACCGGCAGAAGCTTTACAGGGCATTTAAGGCCACCGGTCCCGGGGATAAGTTCAATGGAGGGTTAATTTTAGGGGAGGTTATGGACATGTACAAAAATCCATATGAATGCCTGCGCAGCTCCAGCGGAAAGTGGTTAAAGGGCAATTTCCACACCCATGCGGGTACAGGGCCCGGGACGTGCGGATCGCTGGGTTTGGAAGAGGTCATTTATGCATATAAGCAGAGCGGTTATAATGTGCTGACCATTTCCAACCATGACCTTTTTACGCCGACGGAGCAGTACGGTTCGGGCATCAGGCTTATCCCCGGTGTGGAGTACAGCGCAAATCCGCACATGCTGACCATCGGCGTCAGGCAGCACTGGGGGAAGGGCCACCAGGAGACCATTGACTTGACCCGGGAAAGCGGCGGTTTTGCGGTGTTGTGCCATCCCAACTGGATCAAAAGGGAATACTGGCCCCGGGAGGAAGTGGACAAGTTAACCGGCTATACCGGGATAGAGGTGATAAACTGGCTGATTTACAGGCTTGAAGGGTCCGGTCTTGCCTGCGACCTGTGGGACCACCTTCTGTCCAGGGGAAAGCTGGTGTATGGCTTTGGGAATGACGACTTCCATCTCTGGTGCGACCTGGCCAGGAGCTTTACGGTGATTTACGCCGATTCGGATGAGTGGAGCGATATAAAGGAAGCCATAGACAGGGGCAGTTTTTACGCTTCAACAGGCGTGGCCTTAAAGAACTTCAGCCTGGAGGACAATGTAATTGCCATAAAAGCCGGGTTTTTTATAGATTCCTATGTTGAGGATTTCACATACAGGTTTATAGGCGAAGGCGGCAGTGTTCTGGCCGAAGAGAGGGGAAGCGCGGCAAGTTACGCTTTAAAAGGCGATGAGATGTACGTAAGGGTGGAAGTTACGGCGGAAAACGGCGCCATGCTGTTCACCCAGCCGGTTTATAGGGATGAATTGTTTAGAAAACCCTAGCAGGGGATAATTTGCCCCGGTTTAAGCCGCCGGCTCCGCCGGGATAAGGACTGCCGAAATTACTGTAATTTTAGCCCTCATGAGCGGAGGCTTAGGATGCCTGTCTTCTTTTCACATTGACAACAGGCGGCATAAAGGGGCATAATACAGGTGTCAGCCTGTCAAATCCAATAATCTGTTTACTGGGGGAAGCTTTTCATGGATAGACCAAACATCCTTCTCATTACCACCGACCAGCAAAGATTTGACACCATTAACGCCCTTGGCAACAGGCACATATACACTCCACACCTTAACTGGCTTGTGGATGAGGGCATAACTTTTACCCGCTGTTATGCCGACAGCCCGGTCTGCATGGCCGCAAGGGCAACCATCATGACCGGGAAGCACGGTTTCACCACGGGTTTGGTGGGCAACAGCGGCAATGTAAGGCCAATGGCCGTCAATCCCACCCTTCCCGGCATTCTGACAAGGCACGGATACCAGACAAGGGCCCAGGGCAAGATGCACTTCCACCCCATGCGCGCCCACTATGGCTTTGAATACATGGAGCTGCCCATGGACTACTACAGGGAAAAGAACATGAACGCCCAGCTGGGGCTGCCCAAGGCCCACGGGGTGGGAGAAAACGAGATTGAACCGGTCATTTCCACGGTGGATGAGGTTAACAGCCTGACCTACTGGACAGTAAAGCGTTCCATTGACTTTTTGGAGACCAGGGACGACACGCGGCCCTTCTTCCTTTGGACCAGCTTTACCAAACCCCATCCTCCCTTTGACCCCTGCCTCAACTACTGGAATTTGTACAGGGACAGGGAAGTGCCCGCCCCCGTCTATGGCGACTGGTCTCAAACCCTTGAGAAAATACCCCAGGGCTATATGCAACCTACATATTTGCTCAACAACGCCTACCGCCTTTCGCCTGAACAGCTGAAGGACGTAAAGAGGGCTTACTACGCCTGCATAACCCAGATTGATTACACCCTGGGGCTGTTGTTCGGGAGAATGAGGGAA
>JAKOSZ010000333.1 GCA_029776555.1 Bacillota bacterium
AAATTTACCACTATTTTCTTATAAGATTGCGCCGGTCCCCTCCCGCTTACTCCACGGTCCCTGCCGTATCCTGTCCCGCCATGGCGCTTCACCCTTAACGCCGATAAACTCCCCGTATCACGCCTCCTCTGTTTTGACGTATCAGCTCCAAACCGGAGGAAAAACGCCATTACGAAAAACACTTTGCCGGCTTTTCCCAAGCTTTTATTGAATTTGCCCGTGAAGATTTTATTACAGGAGGGCAATATTGCTCTTGCTGTACATTGTCCTGTACTGGGTGGCGGTGAACCCGACGGTTTTTTTAAAGACTCTTGAAAAATAGTTTATGTCACTGTATCCGACTTTTTCGGCAATCTCGGATATTTTAACATCGGTTTCTTCCAGCATGACTTTTGCTACCTCTATTTTCCTCTTTCGTATATACTCCGACAGCGTCATCCCAAGCTCGGATTTCACTTTCTGAATTAAATAGGACTTGCTTATATACAGGTATTTGCTGATGTCCGACGCCGTTATAAACCTCCCTATGTTATCATCCACATACTTTACCACCTTCTCAACGATGTCCGGGTACCGCACCTGGGCAATCCCTGTCAGGTGTATATACCTGGCGCAGGTGTCTATAAGCCTGGCAGCAGCCATTATCATCTGGTCGTCCATAGGCTGAAGCTCAAAAAAGGCCTCTTTCAGCCTGTCAAAATCCACATTGTAGCCTTTGCACTTCTTGTATATCACTTTCCAGATATCTTCCGACGGCGGAACCTTGAGTATCTTGCCCAGCATTAAAAAACCCAGGAGCTTGTTGTCGCAGTAAATGGGAGATACGGCTTCCACCAGTCCGGCATGGCACTCATACACATACAGGCTCTTTGTCTTAATGGCAATTTTGAAAGCGTTGGTGTCGCACTCCAGGCACCTTTTAAGGGCCCGTTTATCGCCCCTTAAGATTACGCAAAACCTGCACTTTTTCTTTTCATAGCCTACAACCTCTTTCAGATTGCAGTCGAAAAAAGAGACCCTCGCGTCTACCAGTGTCCCTATATCCTTTAAAAGGTTTTCTATTTTGGATTTATCAAAGGCTATCTCGCGCATATTAATCTCTCCGCATGGCTTTGTTCCGGCGCTTTCCCTCAGCCCTCCGGCTCAGGCGCCGGTTTGCCCTGGAAGCCGGGCACGGCTTTAATGCGCGCCGCCCTAGGCGGGCATTGAGCAGCGCCCCGGCCTGTTTCCTCTTTGTTTTTTCTCTTAATCCCGCTTATTTCCCCCGCTTCCAGCGGTCAAACTCCACAAAGGCGTTAAACATCACCCTCTTCTTCTCCAGGGGGACCCCTATGGCGTTTCCGTCGCCGTAATCGGCAATAACCAGCCCGCCTTTTTCGGTGCCCCACTGTTCCACCAGCAGCCTCGCTTCTTCCCTTATTTCCTCTTCTCCTTTAAAAGGCAGGGTGTGCTGTATATCACAGGTTGTTGAAAAACACACCCTCCCGGCAAACTGTCTGCCTATTTCCTCTATGCCCAGAGCCCTGGGCTGCTGGAGGTTGAGCACGTTCACCCCGATGCTGATAAGGCTCTCAATTATGCCATTTATTTTTCCGCAGGAATGCATCCAGATGTGCCAGCCGGCCTCTTTTGCCGCATCAAAGATCTTCCTGTACCTGGGTTTGAAAAACTCGTCCCACAACGCCGGGCTTATAAAGGTTGAAAGCTCTGTACCCCAGTCGTCAGAGAAATCAAGGGCGTCAATCATGCCCGGGAACCTGGAAGAGATGTTTTTTATAATGCCTATGTCGTACTCCACTATGCGGTCGGCAAGCATCTCTACCTTTTCTCTCTCCAGATAGAGGTCCATCAGGGTGTTTTCAAAGCCCCGGAGGCTGTGCATCCGCTCGAACAGCAGCATAAATAAGCCGGTCTTAATATATTTGCCTTCGCCGCCTTCGAACCTCTTCTCCATCCCTTCATAAAAAGCAGGGTTGTCCGGGTCGGGCCATTTGAAACTGTCCAGGCGGGACCAGTCTTCCAGGGGGTGTCCCTTTACCTGGCCCATATTCTCCTTTTCAGTCCTAACCCAGAGGCAGCCCCACTCGTCCACGTCTTCTTTCTTCCGCCTGTCTCCGGTGCCTTTCTGGTTCCAGGATACCCAGTGGGTGTCCTGGACGCCCATAGACCCGAATTCCATGGGGAGCCTGTCGGGGTATCTAAACTCTACGGCTCTTTTCACCAATTCCCTGCTATTCATATAACCGCCCCTTTAAATCTTTATAGGAACGCCCTGGTTAAAGACTTCACCATTCTCCGGCGGCGCCGGCTAAAACACCAGCACCGACTTTATAAATCCCCTGCCGCGCACCGTGGACTCTTCCATGGCCCGCTCTATGTCATCAATTTTATACCTGTGGGTGATCAGCCTGGACTGATCCAGCTTGCCCGAAGCCATGAGCCTGTCTGCCGCCACAAAGGACCTGAAGGGCCTTTCATCCGCGGTGATGTTGGGGGAGGTGTTGAGCACCTTAATGCCCTTCACGTGCCAGGCAGAAGTGTCTATAAGCCTTGGGTCGTGGTGCCAGGAGTATATGACAAGCTTTCCTCCCTTTCTCACAAGCTTGGTGCACATCTCAAGGGGCTCTTTGGCTCCGGAACACTCAAAAGTGATGTCAAAGTACTCGTCGCCATACTCCTCCAGCTGCGCCCTGTCGTCGGGAGCCGCCGGATTGATGACCCGGGTCGCCCCGTATTCTTTCGCCAGCTGGAGGTTTTCAGGCTTGACATCCACAACCACCAGCTCACTTAAGGGGCTGGTGCCAAGG
>JAKOSZ010000334.1 GCA_029776555.1 Bacillota bacterium
ACGGAGAGGTAAGAACAGGGGTTGCCGTCAGCGACCCCATGGGATGGACCGCAACGGGGATAGAGACCATACACTCGGGAGGAAGCCGAAAAAAAGTTGTCAGGCGAATATGTGAGCTGGTTTCGGAATATGGTGTTGAGAGAATAGTAGTGGGGTTCCCCAGGAACATGAACGGCACTGTCGGAGAACGGGGACTGAAAACACAGGAGTTTATAGACGCGCTGGCCGATTATATAGGTAAGGCTTTCCCGGACAGGAGTGTTTCAATCATAAAGTGGGACGAAAGGCTGACGACGGTGGAAGCCGGCAGGATAATGCGGGAAGTAGGCGCAAAGGCTTCGCAAAGGAAGAAAATTGTGGACCAGCTGGCCGCCGAGTTTATTTTGCAAAGTTACCTGGACAGCATAAAGACGGAGCTTTAAGCCTTCGGAGAACAATGCGGGGATCATGCAAAAGCTTTAAATAGATGGAAATACTAATACAGTCGGGTTAATACCCATATTTATTTGCTTTATCATCAGCCTTACAGGCTGGCGGCATAGTAAAAAAAGGGTTAATTAAAATTTTTCAAGGAGGGCTTGCCATGGCCAATGAAAGGGACGACGTGATAGTACTGGTGAACGAGAACGGTGAAGAGGAGAGCTTCAGGCATCTTGATACCATTGAAATGAACGATAACAAGTATGTGGTTTTATCACCGTTAAGCCAATACGATGACGGCGGCGAAAATGATGAGGTTGAAGACATAGTCATACTTAAACTTCAGCAAGGCGATGATGGAGAAGACACCCTCGTAGTGGTGGAAGAAGACGATGAGATTGAAGCGGTGTTTGAGGAGTTCAGGTCCAGGGTGGAAGACGAGTACGATTTCCTGGAAGATTTGGAGGAAGAAGACTCAGAAGAGATAGAGTAGATAAGGTTTTCATAGAATCCATGGGCGAAGAAAATCCCATAAGCGCCCGTGTCCCGGGCAGAGGAAATGCTTTAGAGGCTTTCCGGCGTATGTCCGTGCTTTTCCCTGGAGGAGAGCATTTGCTTTGCCAGACTTAAAAGGGTGTCTCTTTCGTTGAGCTTCGGATTTTCCAGGACCATGTCAAGGAGCCTGCGGAGGATTTGCCCCATTTCCTCACCTCTTTTAAAGCCCAGTGACGCAAGGTCGTTGCCGTTGACGGCCATACTGCGCAAAGTGAGGCAGTGCTGCCTTTCAATGGTCTCTTTGAGGATTTCTCCTGCCTTGATGAGCCGATCGGCTGTCTCATCAGGCCTTTTGCCGCAGCGGGATCTTGCCATGGCTTCCTTTGCCTTAAGGAGCAGGTCCAGGGCTTCAATGCCCATACGGGATGCGGCCTTTCTAACCCAGCTTCCGGATGGGGTTATTTCTTCATCCCAGTTTTCCAGGACCTTTTGGATAAGTCTCGCAGTCTTTGAATCGAATCTCAGGTGGGAGAGGACATGGAAGGCCGCTTCAACGCGGACGGCGCCGTCCCCTTTTACAGCCCCAGCTGATGTTCTTAAAAAGCCAAGGCCCGCAAGAAGGACCGTCCACCTTACCAGCCTGTCAGGCTCTGCAAGGGTCAGGGCCCTGAGGGTGTGACAGGCAGGGCTTTTTGCGCTTTCCGGGGAATTGCAATTGTCGAAATCGCATGGTCCAAATTCGGGCATGATATGGCCCAGGACGCCGGAATGGCAGAGGAGGGCCAGTTTTTCGGGGTGAGGGGAGACCAGGAGCCTGGTCATCTCGTCCCTTATCCTTTCGCCGCTGATGTTGGCTATGAGGGAACGACAGCTTTTCAGGGCTTCGTATGTCTGCGCTTCCAGTTGGAAACCCAGCTGGGCGGAAAACCTGGCTGCCCTGAGCATTCGCAGGGCGTCCTCCTCAAAGCGGGTCCTGGCGCAGCCCACTGCCCGTATGAGCCGCTTTTTTAAGTCCTCCCTGCCGCCGAAAGGGTCAATTAAACCCAGGACGGGGTGGCAGGCCATGGCGTTCACGGTGAAGTCCCGGCGGCATAAGTCCTCTTCCAGGGCTGTTATGAACTCCACCTTTTCCGGCCTTCTGAAGTCCAGGTACCGCCCCTCGGCCCTGAAGGTGGTTACCTCATAACCCTTCCCGCTTAAAATCACGGTTACGGTGCCGTGTCTTATGCCGGTGTCAACGGTCTTTTCAAACAGGGACTTTACCTCCTCGGGCCTTGCGCTGGTAGCTATGTCCCAGTCATCGGGAGTTTGGCCTAGCAGGCTGTCCCTGACGCATCCGCCTACGGCGTATGCCTCAAAGCCGTTTTTGTTCAGGGTTTCGATGATGGACAGAGGCTGGGGCGGTATTTGTATTTTAACGCCGTCTTTCACGTCTTTCCCTCCGCAATCAGCCAGCTGACGCTTTTTTGCTTATGCCGCATTACTTTCCCGATATGGTAATGCCGGGGAATGTCATCCAGGGG
>JAKOSZ010000030.1 GCA_029776555.1 Bacillota bacterium
ACCCTTGCCCTGGCACGGAGGCTGAAAATCCCGATAACCAGTTCCAGGAGAAAGAGGGGGATGCTTATAATGAAAAATATGAGAAAAAACAGTACGATTAAAACAGTCCTCATGTAACTACTCCGTTTTTTTAGTCCGCTTTTGCCCTTAACCGGGTACGCATCCGGCAGCAGGCAGTAACAGCAGTTTGTCTCCCATGCCCAAAAGCCGTGGGCAAAGAAAGCTTAAGCCATTGAGGGTTAAAGCGGCCGGGAGTCGTGTGAAGGTACATTCATATTTTTACCGGATTAAAAGCTTCTATGACTCAATAATACCACAAGGTTTAAGGCCAGGGCGAACCTGGACTCGGTATAAAAAACCGGCACATATGATATAACGAGAGGTTCAGGGCCGCTTCCCCTGTCCGGCAGCGAAAAGCGGCTTGCTCATTGAAAGACAAGCTTGAAGGATTCCCGAGATGTGACCTCTATGCCATGGGAAAACACGGCTGGCGCTTAACGCAATTAAAATCAAAAGGTATGCCTCTTAGCCTGCAAATTCTCTTAAGCTATCCCGGGGCTGTCTTTGACCGCCTGTTTTTGTCTGCTTTCAAGGGCCTGTTCCAGGATCATGTCCTTGACCTTCATGAGCCTGGTGATATTGCCCCTTTCGTTTTCATCCAGCTTCATGGAAATATGCCTTATAGTCTCCTCCAGCTGCGGTATCATAACGTATTCCAGGGCGTTTACCCTTCTCCTGGTCTTTTCTATTTCGTCGGCCAGCAGGAAAGACGACTTCTCCAGTTCCGCCAGTTCCAGCATCTGCGGCAGCAGCCGGGCAAGTATGCCTATGGCCGCGTCCAGGTCGCCGGATGTGGAGACAAAACCGTAGGGGTAGATTTCCGCCGACTCCACGGTTTCGGCCAGGAGTTTAAACTGGGGCACATAAACGCTCATCACGTTCTTTTTACCCACTTCCAGTTCAAGCCGGTGCTTCGGCAGCATAAGGGCTTCGTCCATGGCTTCCGCCGACATTACCGCCCTGGCTACCAGGAAGCTCCGGTATGCCTCCGCCAACTGTGCTTCCACCTTCTCCCGAAGCACCTTGGCCTTTCTTATTGTCTCCAGGAACTTCTTCATGAGTTCGTCCCTTTTATCCTTAAGGAGCCTGTGACCTCTCCTGGCCACCACCAGGCGCTTCTTAAGCCTGGTCAGCTCCATCCGGGTAGGGTTGACGTTTATCAAAGCCATGTCACTTAACTCCTCAGACTATAAGTACTTGCCTGCAGGGCGGCGCCATTGGCGCCCGCCTGCCCAATTAAGCCCTGTAATATTTGTCCAGGTATTCGTCCCTGATTCGCTTAAGCTCCGACCTGGGCAGTATGGTCAAAAGCTTCCAGCCTATGTCCAGGGTCTCTTCTATGGTCCTGTCCTCACTGAAGCCCTGGGACACGTATTCTTTCTCAAACTCATCGGCAAACCTGGCGTACAGCCTGTCTGTTTCCGTAAGGGCCGCATCTCCCAGTATAATGGCCAGCTCCTTGGCTTCCTTGCCCCTGGCGTAGGCGGCAAAAAGCTGGTTCATGGTATCGGCGTGGTCCTCACGGGTTTTCCCCCTGCCTATTCCCTTGTCCTTTAGACGGGACAGGGAAGGCAGCACGTCAATGGGGGGAGCGATGCCTTTCCTGTGCAGTTCCCGGCTTAAAATGATCTGCCCTTCGGTAATATAACCCGTCAGGTCGGGGATCGGGTGGGTCTTGTCGTCTTCGGGCATGGTAAGTATGGGTATGAGGGTAATGCTCCCGGCCTTGTCCTTTCTCCTGCCCGCCCTCTCATAGAGGGTAGCCAGGTCCGTATACATGTAGCCGGGGTAGCCCCTTCTTCCGGGAACTTCCTTCCTTGCGGCCGAAACCTCCCTTAAGGCCTCGGCGTAGTTGGTGATGTCCGTCATTATTACAAGGACGTGCATGTCCTTGTCAAAGGCGAGGTGCTCGGCAGCCGTAAGGGCCATACGCGGGGTGGCCAGCCTCTCTATGGCCGGGTCGTTGG
>JAKOSZ010000335.1 GCA_029776555.1 Bacillota bacterium
AAACGCCGGAAGACAGGTAAAAATGAGAGGAGATGTTGCCATGAGAGCTCATGTGGACAAAGATGCCTGCATTGGCTGCGGACTTTGCACGGATATCTGCCCTGAAGTGTTCAGCATGGACGATGACGGGAAGGCTGTGGCCATTGACAGTGAAATCCCGGCCGACGCTGTTGATTCCGCAAAGGAAGCGGAAGGCCAGTGCCCGACGGAGGCCATAAAGGTCGAATGATGACAGAAGGGCTGTGCCGGAGGGTCAACCTCACGGCACAGCCCCATTTATTTCCCGGGAAATGGACCCAGCTGGATACGGTGTTATTATCCTGCTTGTCTTTCTTTAAGAGCGGCGCTTTTATTCTATTGCCGCTTTCTGAATGTTTACCCTCCGGATTATTTCCGGGTCAAACTTGGGCTTCCTGTCGTAGGTATAAAGCCCGTTTACCTCCTGCTCAATGTCGTAGAGCTGGGTATAGCAGAATCCGCAGATTGCCGGGTTCTTTAGCAGGGTGAGGGTGAGGGCGGTGTAACGCTCTATAAACTCAGCCTCGCTCTGGGGCCTTTTGCCATAGCCCCATCCCTTGTCGTCCTCCTGCCCCGGGTTCCACCATATCCCGCCGTACTCGCTGACAAAGTAGGGCTGGTTTTCGTATTTCTGCCTCTTGGGATAGGTGTTGTAGACCTCCCCGCCGTTTTTCATTGCCTCAAACTTGGCCGCGAATGATGAGGGATTCTGATCATAGTCGTGGACGTCGAATATGTCCGTTGCCACGTGGTAATTGCCGCTGGTGTCAATGACAGGGCGGGTTGGGTCAAGGGCTTTTGTGACGTTATACACAATCCGGAGGATTTCATTGTCCTGCCTGCAGCCGGTGGCAGGGTCATCCCAGGTTTCATTAAAGGGGCACCAGCCTATTACGGACGGATGGTTGAAATCCCTGTTAACTGCTTCAAGCCACTGGGGGAGAAAGACTTCAAGGCCGATGGGGTCAGCGATGTTGAGACCCCAGCTGGCGTATTCACCCCAGACCATGTAGCCGAGCCTGTCGGCCCAGTAGAGGAACCTGGGCTCAAAGACCTTCTGGTGCAGCCGCGCGCCGTTAAAGCCAAGGCCCATTGAAATCTCTATATCCCTTTTAAGGGCTTCATCGGAAGGAGCCGTGTAGATTCCGTCCGGGTAATAGCCCTGGTCCAGCACCAGCCGCTGAAAAACAGGTTTCCCGTTAATTAAAATGGCTTTGTCGCCCAGCGTAACGGTGCGAAGCCCGAAGTAGCTCTCCACCCGGTCAATGCAGTCATTGCCCCGGCACAGGGATAATGTTAGGTCGTAAAGCCTGGGGTTGCCCGGTTCCCAGAGCTGAACCTGCGAAAGCTTTAGAGAGAGGTTGGCGCTCTTGCCGGCGACTGCTGCCGCGGCTTCTCCTGCGGCATATCCCCCATAGGAAGCTTCGGCTTTAAAGGCTAAGCCGCTTGTATTTCCGTCAAAGGCTGCCTGTATATGTACGCATCCGTTATCCGGGTCAGGCGTCAGCTTAAAAGACGAGAGGAATACTTCCGGGACACACTCCAGCCAGACGGTTTGCCATATGCCCGTAGTCCTGGTGTAATCGCAGCCGTGGGAGTGAAAAAGGCTGCTCTGCTTTCCCCTGGGCTGGAGCCCGGAGCGCACATCGTCTTCGGCGCAGACGACTACCACGTTCCTTCCCGGCTTTACGAGGCGGGTGATTTCAAAGCAGAAGGGGGTATAGCCGCCCCTGTGCCTTCCCGCCGATTCCCCGTTAATCCACACCTCCGCCTCATAGTCAACCGCTCCGAAGTGAATCAGGATTCTTTTTGACAGAAAGTTTTCCGGTACGGTGAATTCCCTCCTGTACCAGACGGCGGGCATGAAGTCCCTGCTGCCTATCCCCGAGAGGCTGCTCTCCGGGCAGAAGGGGACAATAATATTACCGGAAAGCTTTTCCGATGAAAACAGCTTGCGCTCCCTGCCGCTTTTTCCCCAGTCAATTTCAAACTCCCATTCTCCGTTCAGATTGATCCAGTCCTTCCTTACCATTTGAGGCCTTGGGTATTCAGGCCTGGGCACCCCGACTCCTTTTGACATCCTGCTTCCTCCTTGTAAGTTTCCGGGCTGATACTGCCTGAAAGGCTGAAACCGCTCCGCGGGAAAGCATGGTTCGGCATGCTTCTCCAGCAATGGGTATGCTTTAGCAGACTTAATTTCGAACCTTCCTTCCGGGCAGTATGCATGTCCCTTCTACTATAAATATACTTCAGCTTAGGAACTGCGGCAACATATCCAGTTGTTTCCGCGGCAATTAATTGAGCATTTTTGCCTTTGCCAGAACCCTTCTTACTTCATAACCCAGGTAGGCAGCCGCGGCAATTTTAAGGAGCTCAAAGGGCAGAAAGGGCAGGACGCCTCCCGTAAGGGCTTTTCCCAGGGAAAGGTCCGCCACCAGGGCCAGCTGCAGGGTTCCCAGCGTATAGCAGACTGACACGCCGATGATGAGAAGCCCCAGCACATCTAACCTGGACAGGCGCTTTTTCCGCTCTGCCCCAATTCCCACCAGGAAGGCCGCAATAGGAAAACTCCAGAGATATCCGCCCGTTGGACCTAAAAGCACGGAAAGGCCCGAGGCGGCATTGGCGAAGACGGGGAGACCTGTAAGACCGAGGAAGATATAGATTACCTGGGAAAGGGTGCCGTAAGTGCTTCCCAGTATTACCGCCGACATGAAAACGGCAAAGGTCTGCAGGGTGACCGGTACCGGAGTGAAGGGGGTTTTGAAGGAAACCTGGGCGCAGACTGCGGT
>JAKOSZ010000336.1 GCA_029776555.1 Bacillota bacterium
GGCATACCAGATTACCGATGCCTGCATAAGTTGTGGTGCTTGCGAGTCCGAGTGCCCCGTATCCTGCATTTCACAGGGTGATGACAGGTACGTTATTGACGAGGATGCCTGCATAGAATGCGGATCCTGCACAAATGTTTGTCCTGTGGATGCTCCACAGAAGAAATAAACGCTTTACGGAAAGGTCAGGCAGGGCTTCCCGGGCTCGGCTTGACCTTTTTACTTGCACCCGGTTCGCATGCTTTAACAGAATGAAAGGAGGAAGGAAAAGGGTTTGAGGGAGGAAAAGGGAAGCCTGTTCCTGGTTGCCACTCCCATAGGGAACCTTGAGGACATCACCTTAAGGGCCATAAGGGTTTTGAAGGAGGCCGACCTGGTGGCGGCGGAAGACACCAGGCATACCCTGAAGCTTTTAAACCACCTGGAAATTAAAAAGCCCCTGGTGAGCTACCATGAGCACAACAAGAGGGAAAGGGAGGGCTTTCTCTTAAGGCAGCTCATGGAGGGCAAGAAAATCGCTTTTGTCTCCGACGCCGGGACGCCCGGGATATCGGACCCCGGGGAAGACCTGGTCAGGCTGGCCCATGAAAACGGCATCCCTCTTACCATAATACCGGGGCCTTCGGCTGCCATAGCCGGCCTGGTGCTTTCGGGGTTAAGCACGGGACGCTTTGTCTTTGAAGGGTTTATCCCCGTGAATAAGAGGGCGAGAAGGGAAAGGCTGGATTCTTTAAAGGCGGAAACCAGGACCATGGTGTTCTATGAAGCGCCCCACAAACTGCTTTCAACCTTAAGGGACCTTTACGAAGTCCTGGGGGACAGGAAAATTGCCCTGGTACGGGAGTTGACCAAGGTATACGAAGAGGTTGTCCGCTGCACCCTGGCCCAGGCCCTGGAGAAGTACGAGAAGGAGGCTCCCAGGGGAGAGTATGTGCTGGTGGTGGAAGGCCTTGATAAAAAAGCACTGGAAGAAGCTGCCCGCTCCGCATGGGACAGCATGTCTTTGGATGAGCACGTTGACATGTACCTGAAAATGGGACTTGACCGGAAAGAGGCAATAAAGAAAACGGCGGAAGACAGGGGCTTAAGCAGGAGAGAGGTGTACAACAGCATAATAAAAAAGGTCTGACACAGGAGCCAGACCTTTTCTATTAGCCTGCTTTTTTCTCTCTTTATTCTTTTCTGAGCTCTTTAAGACAGGTGGGGCAAATGTTCTTGCCTTTAAATACGATGACGTCTTTTGCGTCCCCGCAGAATATGCAAGCGGGTTCATACTTCTTGAGAATTATGGTCGAACCTTCTACGTAGATTTCAAGAGCATCTTTTTCTGCGATGTCTAATGTTCTTCTGAGCTCGATAGGAAGAACTATTCTTCCCAGTTCATCAACCTTCCTTACAATTCCTGTGGATTTCATAAAAATTCCTCCCCTAAAATACAATTTCCGACAAACTTTTTCTTTTATGATACCATATATTCCAGTTAACGTCAACAATTATTAAAAAAAATTCAAGAATATGTTATTCGCCTTCTTTTCACCTGTTCCAAGCAAAATATTAAGTCTGCCATATCCTGTGGGACTGTGGAGCAAAGTTTTAAAATAAAATTCCATAGCAATATTTGATTACTAATTATACCATATAAGAATAAAAAACAATAGATATAAATTTCGACATTTGTGTTTTCTTAGGTGTTCCTTGACCCGCTGTCCCGGTTTTGGCGTCGAATAGTCCCCCGGCCCTTATCATATAAATTACTGAATCGCCAATAAGCTTTGGCAAAGGAGGACAAAATGCTGAACCACATATGGTTTTGGATGCTGATAGCCGGCTTTGTAGTGGGGGCCATAAACGGCAGGATCGATGAGATTACCCGGGCCATGGCGGATTCGGCCGGGGAAGCGGTAAAGCTCAGCGTAAACCTTTTAGGGGTTTTATGCCTGTGGACCGGCCTTATGAACGTAGCCCAAAAATCCGGGCTTGTCAACGCTATTGCCAGGCTGGCCGGCCCGGTAATGGAAAGACTGTTTCCTGAGATACCAAAAGGGCACCCCGCCAAGGGGGCCATTGTGATGAACTTCATAGCCAATTTCCTGGGCCTGGGCAATGCGGCCACTCCCCTGGGAATCAAGGCCATGAACGAACTTCAGAAAATCAACGGCAGGAAGGACACCGCCAGCAATTCCATGTGCATGTTCCTGGTAATCAACGCGGCGTCTTTGCAGCTGATACCGGCCACCATAATTGCCCTGCGGGTGTCGGCAGGCTCCAAAAACCCCACCGAAATAATAGGCGTGATCTGGATTTGCAGCCTGTGCGCGTGCCTTGCGGGGATTGCTGCGGCCAGGCTCTTTAGTTTGGGAGGGTACAGGAGAAGTTACAGGCTTAGAAGGAAAAGACCCGGGGCTAAAGGGGAAAAGAAGGGAATTAGTCTTTCGTCACATGGAGGCAGGGGCAATTGGAAATAGGAACAAACCTTATAAAACTCGTTTCGGGATACGCCGTCCCCCTGACTTTCTTTTTCATCCTGCTGACAGGCATGTTAAAAGGCGTAAGGGTCTATGACGATTTTGCCGAAGGGGCCAAAGAGGGGATAGCCACCGTTGTCCGGATCATTCCCGCCCTGGTGGGATTAATGGCGGCCATAAGCGTATTCAGGGCGTCAGGGGCGCTGGACCTTTTAGTGTTTGTTGTAAGCCCCATAACCCGCCTCCTGGGAATACCGGCAGAGGCTTTGCCCCTGGCTTTCTTAAGGCCCATTTCAGGCAGCGCCACTTTGGCCATGGTTTCGGACCTCCTTAAAAAGCATGGGCCCGACTCCTTTATCGGGAGGGTGGCCTCGGTCATGATGGGGTCTACCGAGACCATTTTTTATACCATAGCCGTGTACTTCGGCTCGGTGGGGATCAAAAAAACCAGGTATACCCTGGCGGCGGCCCTGGTTGCCGAAGCTGTGGGCGTGCTGATGTCGGTGTGGCTCTGCTCCCTGGTGTTCAGGTAGGGGGCTTTTGCTTCCTCCTTGAAAATCCGTTAATACACATGTATAGTAAATATGTATAAGTAACAAGATTAAAATAAACGCAAAAAGCGGCGTTTCTTTACAAAGAGGAAACGCGGCCGGAGATTGTTTTACCAGGGAGGCGTTACAGTGGACAGGAAGAAGTTTTACATAACCACCCCCATATACTACCCCAGCGACAAGCTGCACATCGGGCATTCATATACCACCGTGGCGGCGGATACCATAGCGCGGTACAAGAGGCTTAAGGGTTATGACGTAATGTTCCTCACGGGGACCGACGAGCACGGCCAGAAAATCCAGAGGAAGGCTGAGGCAAAGGGCGTTTCGCCCAGGCAGTATGTGGACGAGATAGTGAGCGGCATAAAAGAGCTCTGGAAGCTCATGAAGATAACCAACGACAAGTTTATACGCACCACCGACAGCTTCCATGAAGAGGCGGTTCAAAAGATTTTCAAAAAGCTCTATGACCAGGGCGACATCTATAAAAGCAAGTACGAAGGCTGGTACTGCACCCCCTGTGAGTCTTTCTGGACGGAGACCCAGATTGTGGACGGGAAGTGCCCCGACTGCGGGCGCAGCGTGGAGCTGACCCAGGAGGAAAGCTACTTCTTCAGGCTTTCCAAATACAGGGACAGGCTTATCAGGCACATTGAAGAAAACCCGGACTTCATCCAGCCCGAATCAAGGCGGAACGAGATGATTAACAATTTCTTAAAGCCGGGCCTGGAGGACCTGTGCGTTTCCAGGACGACTTTCAGCTGGGGTGTTCCGGTGTCTTTCGACGAGAAGCATGTGGTATACGTGTGGATAGACGCCCTTTCCAACTATGTAACGGCCCTGGGATACATGTCGGAGGACGACTCGGACTATAAAAAGTACTGGCCGGCGGATGTGCACCTGGTGGGCAAGGAGATTGTGCGCTTCCACACCATAATATGGCCGGCCATGCTGATGGCCCTGGGCGAGCCCCTGCCGAAACAGGTTTTCGGCCATGGCTGGCTTCTCCTGGAAGGCGGCAAGATGTCCAAGTCAAAGGGCAACGTGGTAGACCCGGTTATTTTGATTAATAAATACGGCCTGGACGCGATAAGGTATTTCCTGTTACGGGAGATCCCCTTTGGCGCCGACGGGGTCTTCTCCAACGAAGCCCTGATAAACAGGATTAACTCTGACCTGGCCAACGACCTGGGAAACCTTCTCAGCCGTACGGTGGCCATGATAGCCAGGTACTTCGGGGGCGTCATACCGGGAAGCGAAGGCCGGGATGAATCGGACCGGAACTTCACAGACCTTGTCTTGGAAGCCCCCGGGAAAGTTGAAGAGCTTCTGGACAAGCTCCAGTTCAGCTCCGCGCTGACGGAGGTGTGGAAAGTTGTATCCAGGGCCAACAAGTACATCGATGAAACCATGCCCTGGGAACTGGCGAAAGATGAGTCCAGGAGGCCGAGGCTTGGGGCGGTGCTGTACAACCTGGCCGAAGCCTTAAGGATAATCTCCATACTTTTGCAGCCCTTCATGCCCGAAACGCCGCCCAAGATATGGCAGCAGCTGGGCATTGAGGAAGGCCCTGCTACCGCATGGGACAGCGCCAAGACCTGGGGTATTTGTCCTCCCGGCGCCAAAGTGCAGAGGGGAGAGGCCCTGTTCCCAAGGATAGACCTTCAAAAGGAGATGGCGGAACTGGAGGCAATGGCTTCACAAAAAGGCGAAGAAAAGGCCGGGGCCGAAAAAGGTAAGGAGGGCAAGGACCTTAAGGCCGCCGGCGCTGACGGCAGCGAAGCGGCAGGATACATTTCTATAGAAGACTTTGCCAGGGTTGATTTAAGGGTGGCTAAGGTAATTGACGCCCAAAAGGTAGAGGGCACCGACAAGCTCCTCAAGTTAACCCTTGAACTGGGAAGCGAGACCAGGCAGGTGGTCTCCGGGATAGCAAACCGCTATACCCCCCGGGAGCTCATAGGCAAGCACCTTGTACTGGTGGCCAACTTAAAGCCGGTTAGGATAAAGGGTATAGAATCCCAGGGCATGATCCTGGCGGCCGGAGACGATGAGGTCCTTGCGCTGGTTACCCTGGACAGGGATACGGCTGCGGGAACCAAAGTGAGATAAGGGGAAGCTGCCCGCTGCTCATAAAAGATACAATTGTCCACTGGGTTTTGTTAATATATAATTAAAATGAAGAGCAAAACGCGTGCGTATTAAGGAGAGTCGAATGCTGTTTGATTCTCATGCCCATTACGACGATGAGAAATTCAGGGACGACCTGGATGAAGTTATTCAGCATGCGGTAAAAAGCGGTGTATCATATATTCTTAACGCATCTTCCGATCCTGCTTCTTGCGAAAAAAGCCTTTCCCTCGCCGGGAAATACGATTTCATCTATGCCGCGGTTGGGATACACCCACATGCTGTGAGCAGCATAAGCGAAGACACCCTGGCTGCTGTTGCGGATTTTGCCAAAAACCCCAAAGTAGTGGCCATAGGCGAGGTGGGGCTAGATTACTACTATGAGAACTCGCCCAGGGAGATTCAGAGGCACTGGTTTAAGCGGCAGATAGACCTGGCGAAGGAATTGAATCTCCCCCTGGTAGTTCACAACCGGGAGGCCCATGAGGACGTTTTAAGGATTATAAGGAGCGGAAATGCCGCATCGGTGGGAGGCGTTTTTCACTGCTATTCGGGCAGTTACGAGATGGCCAGGGAGCTTATAAGGAACAACTTCTACATTTCCCTGGGGGGAGCCGTGACTTTCAAAAACGCCAGAAAGCTGGTGGAGATAGCCGAAAAAATTCCCATGGACAAGCTGCTCATAGAGACAGACTGCCCCTACATGACCCCGGAGCCCTTCAGGGGAAAGCGAAACCATTCGGGCTACTTAAAGTATGTAGCAGAAAAAATTGCCGAAATAAGGGGTATGACGCCGGAGAAGGTTGCATCGGCAACCACTGAGAACGCAAAGAAGCTCTTCAGGATAAAGTGATCCGGGAATTCACTGCTTTAAGAAGGTGAGAGGGAAATAAGCGGTTTTTCAGGGTTTTGATATATTAAAAAACACGGGACGGTTTTTGGGTTACACTTTCTTGATTGGAGGAGAGTAAATGAGAAAGCTGGTACTGGTGATTGTAAGCGTCGTGTTGTTATCAGTTTTCATAGCCGTGAACTACCTCCTTTGGAAAAATGAGCAGTACTCTAAAAGCGGTGAAAACAAAGAGGCGCTTATAAATGCCCTTTATGGGAACATAAAATACCTGGAAGACGCCAATGCTCAGCTTAACAACGAAAAGAAAAACTATGAAGCGCTGGCCAAAAGGCTTGAAAGCGAAAAGGATAGTTTGGAATACGAAGTGGACAGGCTAAACGAGCTTTTGGAGCAGCGGAACCAGCTGATATACATGTTTAAACAGGAGGTTGATCTAAGTTCCGCAAGAGCGGTAATAGTCCAGTGGATTGACGGCATTAATAAAGGCGACTACAGCGCGGCGGCCTCCCTTATGAGCAAACCCATAAAGCTCTTAGGCCAAAATGCCACCGCCATAGAATTTGAAAACTACTACAGTGAGCACATAAAACAGATTAGAATAAAAAGCATTGAGCTCTACAAGTCCGAAACTCCCGCCGAAAGAAAAGGGGACATAGTTTTTGTGGTCTCATTGGATGTAGAGAAGCTAAAAGAAGAGGAAAAGCCCGAATACAGAGAAGGGGATAATTTAAAGTACATTATCGTCCAGTACGATGTCAGCGGGAAAAGGTGGATCATATCGGACATATTGCACGCCCTGTAACTTGACATAATATATTTATCACCAATAATCCCCTGTCACATATAATGGTAGTAAAAATGTACGGCGCAGCCTTTGCGGTTTGCGGTTCAGCGATCTTATGTCCTGCCTTAAGCAGGCTTGAGTTTGACATTATCCGCGCCGTGGGAGCGCTGTAACTTAAGTGTCGGGGGTATTTTTATGGCCGAACAGGGTAAAAAGAAGGAAGAATTGAGGGTAGAAGAGGCGCCGAGAGCAGTCGAATTTAAGCATGACATGTCCCAAATGCAGCCAATGTCTGCCCCGCAGATGCAGCCAATGGCATTCGCGCAACCGGCATTTCCCACCATGCCCCAAAAACCCATGGTCTGCTGTCCTTTTTTAATGAATATGCAATGTCCAATGCTCTTAACGTGTGGATTCGGCTTTCCCTTCGGGGGCATGACCACTGCAATGCCGACCCAGTTTGGGACTGAGCAGTGCATGACGACTCCATACATGTATAGCTTCCCCATGATGGGAATGCAGCGCTGATGCCAGCAAGATAAGTAAATATTCAAACCCTGATAAAGGACGGGGGTACATCTCCCGTCCTTTATTTTAGTGTGCGCGGCATGCGCGCGACCTTGACGGTGAAAGTCCGTTACGGGGGTTGATAGCACCAACCGTTAGCCAAAGACAAGGGTGTCCATCGCGAGGTGGAATCTGAAGGAAGTCGGAGGCAAAGTCCCGGCCTGACGAACAGGAACTTCATATGAGGCATAAGCGAGCCGGACGAGTTTGCTAA
>JAKOSZ010000337.1 GCA_029776555.1 Bacillota bacterium
CATTCGGTGTACCCGTCGGAGGAGTCCACGCACAGAATATCGGCTTCGGCTTCCACAAGGGCCGGAACCCTCTCCCTGTAATCCCTGGTATTAATGCCGGCGCCGGTCCTCAACCTCTTGTGGCAGTCCAGGAGCTCATTGGGGTTCTCCTTGTGGCTGTCATAGTCCTTTCTGAATACGAGGTAAACCAGGTTCTGATTGTGGTCGATAATGGGAAGGCAGTTGAGCTTGTGTTCCCATATTAAGTCGTTGGCTTCCGACAGGGTAATGCCTTCCTTGCCGTATATAAGCGATGAGAAGGGGGTCATAAACTCTTTTACCTTTGTATCCAAAGGAGTCCTGCTTAGCCTGTAATCCCTGCTGGTTACAAGCCCTAAAAGCTTCCCGGCAGGAGTTCCGTCTTCCGTTATGGCTATTGTGGAATGGCCGGTCTTCTCCTTGAGCTTGAGCACATCTGCCAGGGTGTCGTCAGGTTTTAGGTTGGAGTCGCTTACCACGAACCCGGCCTTGTATTTCTTCACTTTCCTCACCATTTCGGCCTGTTCCTCAATGGGCTGGGAAGCATAAATAAAGGATATTCCTCCGCACCTGGCCAAAGCTATGGCCATGTTGTGGTCGGAAACCGCCTGCATAATGGCGGACGCAATGGGCAGGTTTACTACAAGCGGCGGGTCTTCGTTTTTCCTGAACTTGGCTATGGGCGTCTTCAAGCTGACCCTGTCCGGAGTGCAGTCTTTGCGGGTGAGGTTAGGTATAAGCAGGTACTCGCTAAACGTCCTTGAAGGCTCATTGTAGAAGTATGCCATTTTTCTCCCTCCTTCTGGCAATTCGAAATACGGGCGTTTTGGACCTTTATCCAGGAAAGCCGCCATCAGGTCAAAATTCTCATACCGCAAAAATATTATAAAAATACTACATTAAAGAAACGGCTATTGTCAAGAAAAACCCGTATAAAAGCCGCGCCGGGTAAGAAGGTTCACACCCTCTCCACCCTTATGGCCCGAAGGGAGTTTAAAACGGCTATAAGCGTCACACCCACATCGGCAAAAACCGCTTCCCACATCCCGGCCAGGCCGGCCGCACCCAGAGCCATGAAAAACACCTTGGTGAACAGTGTGAAAACTATGTTCTGCCACACTATGAGCCTGGTTCTCCTGGCTATTTTTATAGCGCCGGCAAGCCTTGACGGCTCATCGGTCATAAGAACCACATCCGCGGCTTCTATGGCCGCATCGGCCCCTAATCCTCCCATGGCCGCGCCGATGTCCGCCATTGCCAGGACGGGAGCGTCGTTAATGCCGTCACCCACGAATAAAATCTTGCTCTTCGGCGGCTTTTCACTGTCCAGCTTCTTCAGCATCTCCACCTTTTGGTGGGGAAGGAGTCCGGCGTATACCTCATCGAGCCCCAGTTCCCGTCCCACCTTCTCACCCGTTGCCTTGCTGTCGCCGGTGAGCATGGCGATTTTCTTTACCCCAAGGCTTCTTAAAGCTTTGATAGCCTTAGCCGAGTCTTCCTTAATCTCATCGGATATGACGATAAAGCCGGCGTACTTCCTGTCAACGGCCAAATGGACTATGGTGCCCGCCGTGTCCGCCAGGTCATAGGACAGGCCTTCCCTTTCCATCAGCTTTTCATTTCCCGCCAGTACTTCCCTGCCTCTAACCCTAGCCTTCACACCGTGGCCCGGAATTTCTTCGTAGTCCTCTATAACGCTCCTGTCCACTTCTTTTCCATAAGCCCCCAGCACGGAAGCCGCTATAGGATGGTTGGAATAGCTTTCCACCAAAGCGGCATACTCCAGCAACTGCTCTTTCGTCATACCCTCCCGCGGCCTTATGTCGGTGACCTTGAAAACGCCCCTGGTCAGGGTGCCGGTTTTGTCAAACACCACCACGCCTACCCTGTTTAAAGCTTCCAGGAAATTGCTTCCCTTTACCAGTATGCCGTTCCTGGAAGCTCCTCCGATGCCTCCGAAGAAGCCCAGGGGTATTGACACCACCAGCGCGCAGGGGCAGGATATGGCCAGGAAAACCAAAGCCCTGTACAGCCAGGAGCTAAAGCTTGCCCCGGGCAGGGTCAAAGGGGGGATAACGGCAATGAGCAGCGCCATGGCGGTGACAACAGGGGTGTAGCCCCTTGCGAACCTGGTTATAAAGCTTTCGGTGGGGGCCTTCCTGTCGCTGGCTTCTTCCACCAGCTCAAGTATCTTGGCCACAGCCGACTGGCCAAACTCCCTGCTGACTTCCACCGTCAGGAGCCCGTTTATGTTCATAAATCCGCCCAAGACCTCGTCTCCGGCCCTTACGGCCCTCGGCACCGACTCCCCGGTCAAAGCGACGGTGTTCACCGTGGAAGCTCCCTCTATAACCTTGCCGTCCAGGGGTATTCTTTCGCCGGGCTTTACAATAACGATGTCGCCGGCCTTTACTTCATATGCGGAAACTTTCCTGGTCGCAGCGCCCACCTTTAAGTTGGCATAGTCGGGGCGCAAATCCATCAAGCCGGCTATTGCCCTCCTGGAGCGGCTTACCGCCGCATCCTCAAGAAACATCCCTACCTGGTAAAACAGCATAACCGCTACGCTTTCGGGATAATTACCGGTGGCAAAGGCGCCGATGGTGGCCACGCTCATCAGGAAGTTTTCGTTAAACACGTCTCCCCTGAACAGGCTTCTTACCGCACTATGCACCACTTCTCCACCGGAGAGCAGGTAACTCGCCAGGAAAATCAGCATCTCCACCTGGTCTGAAAAGCGAAACAGTATCCCAACGACAAAAATAACTGCCGAAATAAGGTTGCTAATCACTCTCCCATTCAAAAGCGGTTCTTTTTCAACCGTTTTTTCCAGCCCCGGCTCTGCCGCGTCCCTCACAACAATACCTTTTGCCATATGACACCTTCTTTCCGGAACTCCGTATCCTCATCTGTTTTCGTTTATGTGCACCAAACCCTGGCTGAAAATCTGCTTTACATGGTCATCGTCCAGGGAGTAGATGACTATTTTTCCAACCCTGCGGTACTTCACCAGCCTTGCCTGCTTTAGGATCCTGAGCTGATGGGATATTGCCGACTGGGTCATATTCAGCAGCGCCGCTATGTCACAGACGCACATATCCGACTCGGCCAAAGCCCAAAGGATCTTTATCCTGGTTGTGTCGCCAAACACCTTAAAAAGTTCCGCCAGGTCGTACAGGTTTTCATCCGGGGGCATCCTGTCTCTGACGCTGTTTACCACATCTTCGTGTATTACAATGGTGTCGCACCTGTCTAAAGCAGCCTTGCGCTCAGCCATTGAACCACTCCTCTACAGGTCTCATCATATGAACAGTTATTCATATGTTCATTTATATTTTATTAATCTCAATTTAATATGTCAACCAGTTTTTTTCAAAATGCAGAAAGCGCGGGGGACAGTAAACCACCGCAATTGGACGGGAGGCGTTACGGTTAATGTTGACGCTAAAAGACAACAGTGGAAGGGATTATAAAAAGTCCGGCCGGCGGCCGCGGGTATACTATTGGCCGCTTTCGTCCGCACACCCGTTTACGGAAAGTCCGGCCGGCTGCCGGGGTTAAACTTCAACCTGCTTTCACCTGCGCCTCCGTTTAAGGAAAGTCCGGCCGGCGGCCGGGGCCATGGGCATTCCAGGAATTTTTTATTTGAATCCTCTTTATGCCCGATATGTCAAAGAGACAAAGGGCTCTTTAATTTTGGTGTGGTATTTTTTTAGAAATTGATATATGATTTTCTTATCGAATAGGCCTTGATGGCAGCGGAACCACTCTTACCCCTGCCTTTATTTGTGTATTAATTTAAAGGGATTGAGACTATATTGACTATGTAAGCGGCAAAAGAGGGCTTGAAGGTAAAAAAGCGTTTCTTTGCCGAATATGTGGGCTGAACTGGTAAAGGAGGGCACTCATGCAGAACTGGATTGCGGATGTTGTGAATCAATTCGGCTATATCGGCGTCTTTTTTCTCATAGCACTGGAAAACGTATTTCCTCCCATACCTTCCGAAATCATTCTTCCCCTGGGAGGATTTATGACCACTTATACAAGGCTTACCATTCCCGGCGTACTACTGTTTTCAACCGCCGGCTCCATTGCCGGCGCTGTTATCCTCTACCTGGCGGGCTTCCTCCTGGATGTGAACAGGTTGGAAAAAATCGTGGACCGCTGGGGAAATATCCTGAGAATAAAGGTAGAAGATATTAAAAAGGCCGACTCATGGTTTAAGCGTTACGGCTACTGGACGGTCTTCTTCTGCCGCCTTATACCGCTGATCAGAAGCCTGATTTCCCTTCCCGCCGGAATGGCCAGGATGAATTTCCCCGTCTTCTTGATTTTTACCCTGTCGGGGACTTTGATTTGGAATACGCTGCTTATCTGCGCCGGAGCCTTGCTGGGAGAATCATGGGAAAAAATCGTAAGATTCATGGAGCTATACTCCAATATCACCTATGTGGTCCTTGGCCTGGCTGCAGCAGCCTTTGTCCTGCTGCTGATTTTAAAGAGAAGAAGCCGGAAGACATAGATCCCTTAAGGAAAACTAAAAAGAACATTTCACCCTTTCAGGCCTTTCCAGGGCGGGGCTTAAGCCCCGTCCTTTCGGCTTGGGCTGCGCCCATTGAGTCTCCCTATTCAGTCAAAAATAAAGCGGATGGCCTTGTCAATCCAGTCCGATGACATGTGTTCCTCCCCGTAGGTCTTGTTGCCGTATACCAGGTAGTTGCCCAGGGACAGCCCGTGGACGCCCTTCAGGTAAATGTGCAGCTCCACCGGGACACCGTTTTCAACCAGCCTTGAGGCAAACAGGAGGGCGTTCTGGACCGGCACCACGTTGTCCTCATAGGTGTGCCAGATGAAGGAAGGCGGTGTTTCCGGCGTCACATGCTTTTCCAGGCTTAAGAGGTTTATAAGTTCGCTGTCCTCGTTATCCTTCCCCAAAAGGTTGGTAAAGACAATTTTCTGCTTGCCTTCTATGTCGCTGGTAATCACGGCGTAGCACAGGATGAGCTTATTGGGCTTTATGGCTTCGCCCCTCTTCCCCAGGTACTCTTCAACAAAGGGCTTGTCCCAGTGTACGCCCGCCGAAGCGCACAGATGTCCTCCCGCTGAAAAACCGCAAAGGGCAATCTGGTCGGGGTTTATCATAAATTCCTTGGAGTTGGTCCTGATATAGTCAATGGCCGCATAGACCTCGCACAGGGCCTGGGGGAACCGCGCCGGCACACAGCTGTATTTCAGGGTAAAGGCACATATCCCGGCAGCGGCAAACTTCAGCGCCACCGGCTCGTTTTCCCTGTCGGAAGTGGCAAAGTAGCCGCCTCCCGGCAGGACAAGCACTGCGGGTCTAAGCCGGTCCAGCTGGATTTCACGGGAGTTGTCCGGGATGTAAGCCGTCAAAATCGGCGTATAGTCAATGGCGCCCGGTGTTTTTACCTTGATCTGGTGCTGAAAGTATTTCACACTAATCACCTGCTCTCTATAGGCTTAATTCCATAGTTAAATTATAGCACAAACAGTATAGGGAGATTGGGTATAAAGCACTTAAATAAGTGCCGTACAGCCGCGCCGCAGATGCATACAGCGCGGGAGCTGTGCAACGAAGCCCTATATGACCACCCTGCCGGCGGAAATGACATGCCTGACCCTGTAATTCTCGTCAAATATGACCAGGTCGGCGTCCTTACCCCTGGCGAGGCTGCCCTTGTTCCTGTCAATTCCCAGTATCCTGGCGGGAGTATACGTGGCCATCTTTACCGCGTCCAGAAGTGGCGTGCCTGCCAGCCTGACCATGTTTTCCACCAGCAGGTCCATCGTTGCCACGCTGCTGGCAAAAGCGCTCCTGTCCAACAGTTTGGCCACACCGTCTTCCACTATCACCTTCTGGCCGTTCTTTAAACTCCCCAGGATGTACTCCCCTTCAGGCATGCCCGCTGCCCTCATGGAATCCGTAACCAGGGCAATCCTGTCAGCCCCCTTTATCTTGTAAATCAGCTTCAGGAGCTCCGGGGGCAGGTGTTTCCCGTCGGCGATGATTTCCACCGTCAGCTCGTCCAAGAGGAAGGCGCTTTCTATCACTCCCGCCACCCTGAAGGCCTTTATCCTCCTCACCCCTGACATGCCGGAATACAGGTGGGTCACATGGCTGTAACCGTTTTCCACCGCCATTACCACCTCTTCATAGGTAGCGTCGCTGTGGCCTATGGCCGCCAGTATTCCCCTGTCTCTCAAGTACCTCCCCAGCTCCATGCCCCCTTCAATTTCAGGAGCCGCCGAGACCCTCACAATATCTTCCCCGCTGCCTACTATGGCGTCCACGGTTTCCCTGTCCGGCAGCCTTAGGAACCTCTCGTCCTGGGCTCCCTTTTGGGCCTTGGAGAAAAAGGGGCCTTCCAGGTGTACCCCCAGGATTACTGGAAACTCGCTGAGCCTTTTGGCCTCCCTTACGCAGGCTATGGCCTCAAGGGTATCCTCCAGGGGCGCCGTCAGGGTTGAAGGTACAATGGTGGTGGTGCCATGCAGGAGGTGGGCTTTTGCCATGCCCAGCACTGCCTCCACGGTACCGTCCATCAGGTCATGCCCACCGCCGCCGTGGCTGTGCATGTCGATAAAGCCCGGGGAGACATACATGCCTCCGGCGTCTATCACTTTTCCCCCGAAAGCCTCTTCAATATCCTCCCTGCAAGGGCCCACCCAGTCAATCTTTCCGCCGTCTATAACCAGCATGCCCTTTTCAATTTCCCTGAAAGGCGTCAATATCCTGCCGTTTTTTATCAGGGTAAGCTCGTCCATCCCACATCTCCCCTTCCGCTTTTCTCAAACTATAAGATTTTTTCCGCCGAATCTCTGTCCAGGTAAAGGCAGGCCCTTGGGTGGGTCCTTAAAATTGAGGCGGGGCAATCTGCCGCCACGGGGCCTTTTAAGCTGTTGTACACCGCTTCGGCTTTGGCCCTGGCCGGTACTATGCAGTATATGAACTTAAAGGACATAATGGCGGGAACTGTCAGGGTCATGGCATAGCGCGGCACTTCGTCCAGGGAGCTGAAACAGCC
>JAKOSZ010000338.1 GCA_029776555.1 Bacillota bacterium
AGGGGAACGACATTGTATGTGAAATACCCATAACCTTTGTCCAGGCGGCCCTTGGCGGCGAGCTGGAAATCCCCACCCTGGAAGGGAAGGTGAAATACACCATACCCGAAGGGACCCAGACCGACGCCGTTTTCAGGCTGAAGGGGAAAGGCATACCCTTTATTAAGGGCGGGGGCCGGGGGGACTTGTACGTGAAGGTAATCGTGGATGTGCCCAAAAAACTCAATGAGAAGCAAAAAGCCCTTCTCCGGGAATTTGCCGAGATAAGCGGAGACGAGGTGCACGAACAGAGGAAGAACTTCTTTAACAAGATGAGGGACATTCTGGGCAAGTAGGCCGGCGAAAAACGCTTGAAACGGCCTTGACGGCAGGAATCAAAGGAGTGAGAACTATCAAGTGGTTTGAAATAAGGGTTGTAACGTCCAGAGAGGCTTCCGACGCCGTTTCCGAAATGCTCATGTCCCTGGGTGCCGGCGGCGTGGCCATAGAAGACCCCCATGACATTGCTGAAGACATTGCCAAAGGGCCTGACTGCGTTTACGACGGCTTATTCCCCTCCCGGGGGGATGACACGGTGATCAAGGCTTATTTTGGAGAGGACAATGACCCCACTTTCCTGGCGGACAGGATCAGGGAAGGACTTCAGGAAATCGGCCTGTTTTTAAACCCCGGGAAGGGGACTGTCAGTTACAGTGAAGTGGATGAGGAAGACTGGGCCTGCGGCTGGAAAAAGTATTACAAGCCCTTTCCGATTTCCGGGAGGGTAGTGATAAAGCCTACATGGGAAGAGTATGAGAAAAAGGGCGGCGAGATAGTGGTGGAGCTGGACCCCGGCATGGCCTTTGGGACCGGAACCCATGAGACAACGAAGCTGTGCGCCCGGCTCATTGAAGAGTACCTCAAAGCCGGGGACAGGGTAATAGATATTGGCTGCGGCAGCGGAATTCTGGCGATTATAGCCTCAAAGCTGGGAGCCGGCCGCGTTGCGGCAGTAGATATAGATGAGACGGCTGTGAAGGCGGCAAGGGAGAACTGCCGGATCAACGGGGCCGGAAACGTAAGGGTATATAAGGGGACGCTTAATGACATACCGGCGGAAGAGAAGGCGGACCTGGCAGTGGCCAATATAATAGCTGATGTGATAATTGATTTGGGCCCGAGTCTGCCGCGTTACCTTAGAGCGGGCGGCCTCTTTATAGCTTCGGGGATAATAAGGGAGAGGAAGCAGGAGGTAGCGGAGTACTACCGCAGCATAGGTTTTGACCTGTTAAAGGAGACGGGAATGAACGAATGGGAGGCGTTGGCCTTTAAATGGGGCGGTTCTTTGTAGATCCGGGCGACATAGAAGGCGGTTTGGTAAGAATAACCGGGGGAGATGCGGACCACATCCGGCGGGTGCTCAGGGTAAAGCCGGGGGAGCTGCTGACGGTATGCGACGGCAGGGGAACTGACTACATAGTAAAAGTGGAAGAACTGAAAGCTGACCGTGTACTGGCCTCCGTCGTCAGCAGCGAGAGAACGGCCACCGAACCCCCCGTGCTTGTCACCCTGTTCCAGGGAATACCCAAGTGGGACAAGATGGACTTTATTGTGCAAAAAAGCGTGGAGTTAGGCGTAAGCCGCATTGTACCTGTAATTACCGAGCACACGGTGGTGAGGCTCCATGACAAATCTGACGCCGGGAAAAAAGCGGCAAGGTGGCAGAAGATAGCCTACGAAGCTGCCAAGCAGTGCCAGCGGGGCATTGCCCCCAGGGTGGAGGCTCCGGTGGACTACGCAGAAGCCCTGGATATGGCCCGGGACAGTGAGCTGGCGCTGGCGGCCCATGAGAAGGCGGAGGGGATGAGCCTTAAGGTCCTGAGGGGGCTTAAGGTCAGGAGCGCGGCGGTGTTAATCGGTCCCGAAGGCGGTTTTTCACCCGGAGAGATAGAAAGGGCGCTGGACAGGGGCTTTAAGTGCGTAAGCCTGGGCCCGAGGATTCTCAGGACGGAGACGGCCGGGATTGCGGTGCTGTCGGTAATAATGTACGAGCTTGGTGACATGGGGCGGTAAGAAAAATTGAGCAAAAGGTCAAAAAGCTGAGCAATATTGAGTAAAACCTTTTAATTATAGAAAACTATGTTATAATAATATAAAATTCGAAAGAGGATGATTTCCAGCCATGATAAGAAGCATGACCGGTTACGGCACGGGCAGACACAGGGTAAACAGCAATGGATTTGATGTAGAGATAAGGACGGTAAACCACAGATACCTTGACATATACATAAAACCTCCCAAACAGCTTGGTTTTCTTGAAGAGAAAGTAAGGCAAACCATATCGAAAAGTATATCAAGAGGCAGGGTTGAAGTATATATTAGCTATGAGGAGAACGGTGAGGGCTCGAGAAATGTAATAATTGACGATAACCTGGTTAAAACTTATATAGACGCGTTAAAGACCATTAAAGAGAAGTATGACTTGAAGGATGACATTACCGTTTCACTGATTAGCGGATTTCCCGACGTCTTCAGGCTGGAGAAAACCGAGATAGACGAGGATGAAATGTGGAACCTTTTGAGCCCGGCATTAGACGAAGCCATTGGCTCTCTCGTTGCCATGAGGGAGGCGGAAGGGCGGAAAATCAAGGAAGACCTGCTGGAGAAGGTCCGGTCCGTGGATATGCTGATAAAGGATGTGGAGCTGCGGAGCCCTGAAGTGGTGAAGGAGCATAAGCAGAAACTGGAAAAGAGGCTGAAAGAGCTCCTGGACCAAAAGGTGGTGGACGAAGGGCGCCTGGCACTGGAAGTGGCCATATTCGCCGACCGCTGCAGCATAGATGAGGAACTGACGAGGCTTCGTAGCCATATAAGTACGATGAGGAGGATTTTTGAGCTGGGCGAACCCGTAGGCAGGAGGCTGGACTTTCTGCTGCAGGAGATGAACAGGGAAGTGAATACCATAGGTTCCAAGGCCAGCGACCTGTTTATAACCCAGAAAGTCCTGGATATTAAAGGGGAACTGGAAAAGATAAGGGAACAGGTTCAGAACATAGAATAGCGGTAAAGGATTCTGGTGGTTAAGGAGGGTTGCCAATGAAGCTTATAAATATCGGATTCGGGAATATCGTGTCGGCAAACAGGCTGGTGGCCATAGTCAGCCCCGAGTCGGCTCCCATTAAGCGGATAATCCAGGAAGCAAGAGGGAGGGGAATGCTCATTGACGCCACTTACGGCAGAAGGACAAGGGCGGTCATAATAACCGACAGCGACCACGTAATACTGTCCGCCGTTCAGCCCGAAACCGTAGCTCACAGGCTCAATGTCAAAGACGTGAATGAGCTGGAGGATGACGGAGAAATCATAGATGAATAGGGGGTTCCCTTATGGGAGGGAAGGGATTGCTGACTGTTTTTTGCGGCCCTTCCGGAGTGGGCAAAGGTTCGGTGCTGAAAGCGGCCATGGCAAAAAACAGCGGCATTAAGTTGTCTGTTTCCGTTACTACGCGGAAACCGCGGCCAGGTGAGGTGGACGGAAAAGACTATTTTTTTGTCACGATTGAAGAGTTTAAAAAGATGATAGAGAGTGACCAGCTGGCGGAATGGGCCGAGTACTGCGGGAATTACTATGGGACACCCAGGAAGGCCATTGAGGATGACTTAATGAAAGGGCACGACGTCATCCTGGAGATAGACACCGCGGGAGCCAAATCAATAAAGAGCAAGTCCCCTGACGCGGTGACCATATTCCTCCTCCCGCCGTCTTTTGATGAGTTAAAAAGGAGGATCGTAAAAAGGGGTACGGAAGAGCTCTCTGTAATTGAGAAGCGGTTTGAAACAGCCCGCATGGAAATCGGTTTAATTGAAATGTACGATTACGTAATTATTAACGACGATATTGAAAAGGCG
>JAKOSZ010000339.1 GCA_029776555.1 Bacillota bacterium
GATCAGGTGGCTGTATACCTCCTCGGTTATAAAGGGCATGTAGGGATGCAGCAGCTTCATGGTGCTGCAGAGTACATGGTTCAGCACATACAGGGCTTCAAGCCTTGTTCCTCCTTCATTGTCGTACAGCCTGGGCTTGGCCAGCTCTATATACCAGTCGCAGAACTCCTCCCACATGAACTCATACAGCTTTTGCAGGGCTACACCCAGTTCAAACCTCTCCATGTTCTCGGTGACCTCCCTGGTGAGGCTGTTGACCCTGCTTAAAATCCACCTGTCGGCATCGGTAAATTTGGCCGGATCCGCCTTCTCCAGGTCCAGGTCTTCATCCATGTTCATCAGCACAAACCTGGAGGCATTCCATATCTTGTTGGCGAAATTCCTGGCCGCCTCCACCTTTTCATAGGAGAACCTGAGGTCGTTCCCCGGGGAACAGCCTATGGTAAGGGCAAACCTCAAGGCGTCGGTCCCGAACTTGTCTATAACCTCCAGCGGGTCAATGCCGTTGCCCAGGGATTTGCTCATCTTCCGCCCCAGGGCATCCCTCACTATTCCGTGTATAAAGACATACCTGAAGGGCTCCCTGCCCATGTGCTCCATACCCGAGAATATCATCCTGGCAACCCAGAAGAATATTATGTCGTAGCCCGTGACCAGGACATCGGTGGGATAGAAGTAGTCAAGGTCCTCGGTCTCTTCAGGCCAGCCTAAAGTAGAGAAAGGCCACAGGGCAGAGCTGAACCAGGTGTCCAGGGTATCGGGGTCCTGTTCAATGGCGGTGCTGCCGCACATGGGGCACTTGCCGGGAGCTTCCCGGGCCACCATCATATAGCCGCACCTGGTACAGTAATAGGCCGGGATCCTATGCCCCCACCAGAGCTGCCTGGATATGCACCAGTCCTGGATGTTCTCCATCCAGTTGAAGTATATCTTTGAAAACCTCTCGGGCACGAACTTAATGGTCCCGTTTTTCACCACGTCTATGGCCGGCTGGGCAAGGGGTTTCATGCGAACGAACCACTGCTTGGAAATCAGGGGTTCCACCACTGTGCCGCACCTGTAACAGGTGCCCACGTTGTGGCTGTGAGGCTCGGTCTTTAACAGGAGTCCAAGGGACTGAAGCTCCTCTGCGATTTTCTTCCTGGCCTCATACCTGTCCAGGCCGCAATACTTGCCTGCGTTTTCATTCATGGTGGCGTCGTCGTTCAGCACCCGTACTACCTGGAGCCGGTGCCTTAAGCCCACTTCAAAGTCGTTGGGGTCATGGGCAGGGGTTATTTTCACTGCCCCGGTCCCAAACTCCCTGTCCACGTATTCGTCGGCTATAACCGGTATTTCCCTGTCCATGATGGGCAGGATTGCCGTTTTGCCCACCAGGTGGGCGTAACGCTCATCCTCCGGGTGAACGGCCACCGCCGTATCCCCCAGCATGGTCTCGGGCCTTGTGGTGGCCACCACCACATACTCATCGCTGCCCTTGATGGGATACTTTATGTGCCAGAAGCTGCCCTCCTGCTCCTGGTGTTCCACCTCGGCGTCGGAAATGGAAGTGTTGCACTTGGGGCACCAGTTTATTATCCTTTCACCCCTGTAAATGAGTCCTTTCTCGTACAGGCGGACGAAGACTTCCTTGACGGCATTGGAAAGGCCTTCGTCCATCGTAAACCTCTCCCTCTGCCAGTCGCAGGAGCTGCCCAGCTTCTTAAGCTGCTCCACTATCCTTCCGCCGTATACCCTTTTCCACTCCCAGGCCCTCTCCAGGAACTTCTCCCTGCCTATCATCTCTTTTGTCAAGCCTTCCTCGGCCATGGCCTCCACGATCTTTGCCTCGGTGGCTATGCTGGCGTGGTCTGTGCCGGGAAGCCACAGGGTGCAGTAGCCCTGCATCCTCTTCCACCGTATCAGGATATCCTGCAGGGTGTTGTCCAGGGCATGCCCCATGTGGAGCTGCCCGGTAATGTTGGGCGGCGGTATTACTATGGTAAAGGGAGTCTTGTTCCTGTCGATTACCGCGTGGAAATACCCCTTTTCCATCCACTCATTGTATATCCTGTCCTCGATTTCCTTTGGGTCATAGGTCTTGGCTATATCGCTTTTTCCCCTCATGGTCAAACCTCCATTCTCTATATTTATGCGATGGCCCAGCCGCCTCCTTTAGCTGAAGGAGACAAACAGCAAAACTATGCCGGGTACGGCCACGGCCAGGCCAAGGAATTTCACGTTCAAAAGCGCCTTGTCGAACTTGTACTCCCTAAGCTCATCTTCACTGAGCTCCTGCTCAAAAGGACACTGCATTTTTTCATACAGCCTGTACCTTTCAACAATCCGCCGGGCCCCGTAAATAATGCCGAAACCCGGAACCATAAACACAAAGGCCAAAATCTTTAAAACAAGGTCTATTGCTTCCACCCTCCTTTAAACTTTAAAAACAAAAAACCTTTCGCCCTTTTGGACGAAAGGCTGTTCCGCGGTACCACCAAAATTCCCTCTTCAGGGCACTCAAGGGCTTTTAACGGTTCCCACCGCCTCAGCTTACTTACAGGCTTTATTCCGCAAGTAAAAGCCGGAATACCCGTTTCAGCTGCGGGGCTCACAGGCGACCTTCGGCCGACCCGGCCTCCGGGAAACCTTTCACCCGGCGGGTTTCCCTCTCTTTGGAGCGGTTCTGCCTACTCCTCCTGCTCATTGCCTTGAAAAACATTATCAATAACGTCCTGAATGTGACGGTCCCTGACCGTCAGCGGATTTTTCAGGCTATTTATTTTAATATATATAAAGGGGTACTCCCTGTCAAGGGTTACAGGCCGGTCTCTTTTCTTCATCTTCCCCTCGTCATTTGAAAAAGTAAATTCCACCCCAAAATCATAGACAGCGGAATTAAGTTTTGCAAATCAAGGAAAATGTGAAACATGGAAGTTACTTTTGTAAAGTGATACTGTTTCAATTCTCCTGCAAAAGCTGGAAGATTGTCTTTTGAAAAGCTATGATAAATCTATGGTGGTGCCTCTAAAGGAGGTACGCATATGCATA
>JAKOSZ010000340.1 GCA_029776555.1 Bacillota bacterium
AAGAATCCCATGGTCAGGGATGCGGTGATGCGGCTTTTGAAGCAGAGGGACGGTCTGATACTGGGGATATGCAACGGCTTCCAGGCGCTCATTAAGCTGGGACTGCTGCCCTACGGCGAGATAAGGGACATGAACGGGGACAGCCCGACCCTTACCTATAATACCCTGGGAAGGCACGTTTCCCGCATGGTGAGGACCAAGGTGGTGTCCAATCTCTCCCCCTGGCTGGCCAACTGCCGGCTTGGTGAGGTGTACACCATACCCGTATCCCACGGCGAAGGAAGGTTTGCAGCCAGCAGGGATATAATCCAAATGCTGGAGAAAAACGGGCAGATCGCCACCCAGTACGTGGACCTGGACGGCAACCCCACTTATGACGCCAGGTACAACCCCAACGGCTCCCTCGAAGCCATAGAGGGAATAACAAGCCCTGACGGCAGGATACTGGGCAAAATGGGCCACTCGGAGAGGAAAGGCCCCTATGTGGCCGTAAACGTGCCCGGCGAAAAGGACCAGAAGATATTCGAGGCAGGCGTGGAGTATTTTAGATAAGTTTATATGCTGGAAATGAAGAAAAGAAGCCCATAATGGGCTTTCGGAAGGGCTTCTTGAATCTAAACGGGAGGCAGCATGTGTTGACAAAGCAACTGTGCTGTCTTCTCTTTATCGGAAGAGGGATTTTGAAAGATTCCCTTCCGCTTTTCCTTCCGGCCTTCGGCATATGGAGCCTTTACGGATTTCGGCGCAGCTTTAAATTTTAATGAAATTTCCTGTTGACATTGACGTAACGTAAAGGTTTATGATGAAAGTGCGGCGGACGGCAGGAACCGGTTCCCTGTAAAACTGCAGTTTGGGAGGTGAAGGCATGGAGTATACGGTTAAGAGACTGGCGAAGCTGGCAGGCGTAAGCCCAAGGGCCCTCCGGTACTATGATGAGATTGGGCTTTTAAAGCCTGCCAGGATCAGTTCATCCGGCTACCGGATATACGGACAGGCTGAAGTGGACAAACTGCAGCAGATCCTGTTTTACCGGGAACTGGGCGTAAGCCTGGATGACATCGGGGAGATGGTGAACTCCCCCTCCTTTGACAGGGCTAAGGCCTTAAAAGGGCACCTTGCCCAACTGCTGGCCCAAAGAAAACGGCTGGATTTGCTTATTGCCAACGTTGAGAAGACGCTGGCGGCCATGGAAGGGAGGATATTTATGAGCGATAGGGAAAAGTTTGAAGGCTTTAAGCGGAAGATGATTGAGGAAAACGAAGCCAGATACGGCAGGGAGACCAGAGAGAAATACGGCGATGAAGCGGTGGACCGTTCCAATAAGAAACTAAAGAACATGACCATGGAACAGCACGCCGCTCTTGAAAAACTGACCGGCGAAGTGAACGAAGCAATCAGGCTGGCTTTTGAAAGCGGGGACCCCGCCGGTGAACTGGCCCAGAGGGCATGCCGGCTGCACAAGGAGTGGCTGCTCTACTTCTGGGACGGCTATTCAAAGGAGGCCCATATGGGCCTTGCCCAGAGGTATGTGGACGATGAGCGCTTCAGGGCCTACTACGACAAAATAGCCCCGGGCTGCGCGGAGTTTTTCAGGGATGCCATGAAAATCTTTACCGGCGCAAAATGAGTACCATGCGCAAAAGGGAACGGCACCTCCGTGTTCTTAAGAACCCGGAGAAACCGTTCCCTCCTGTTTCCTCTTAACAGGAAGCGGGTTTCCTTCCAATAAACCGCTCCATGAGGGAAGGCCCGTCGGGGATTAGCAGCCCCGCGTTTTCTGCCTCGGCTTCATCATAGGATTTTGCGCCGGAGGCCCTGCGGCGGCTCTTTTTGTAAATCACAAAGGGCACCGGGTCTTTGGTGTGGGTCCCTGAAATGGAGGAAGTGGGGTGGTCCGGCAGCACCATGATGCCGTAATCGTCATACTTCTCCAGGCCTTCCAGCAGGATGCCCAGCACTTTCTCGTCAATCATTTCGATTGAGCGGACCTTGTTTTCCACTTCCCTTCTGTGGGCGCACTCATCTGGAGCCTCTACGTGGATATAGGCAAGGTCCTGCCCCAGTTCAAGCTCCCTTAAGGCCGCCCGGGCTTTCCCGGCGAAGTTGGTGGTTATGTTGCCCGTGGCTCCTTCCACGTAAACGGGTTTAAAGCCGGCACAGATTCCTATACCCCTCACCAGGTCTACCGCCGAAATGACGGAGCCCTTTAGGCCGAAAAGCCGGGTGAAGTCAGGAAGGGAGAGCCTTCTGCCTTCGCCCCAGAGCCAAATGGAGTTGGCCGGGCGCAAACCCTTTGAGATCCGGGCCCTGTTTACAGGGTGGTCCCTGAGGATTTGGCAGCTTTTTACCATGAGCTTGAGAAGCAGGTCCCCATACTGGCCCTTGGGCAGGTAGTCCCGTATTTTCCTGTTGCTTATATCGTGAGGGGGCGTTAAGTTGAGCCCCGTGGGGCCGTTTTTCCACACCATGCAGTTCCGGTAGCTTACCCCGGCATGGAAGGAGAAAATCTCGCTGCCCAGCTCCTTTTGAACCGCCTCAATGAGCTTATGGGCTTCCTCCGTCGAAATCTCGTCGGAGCTGTAGTCCAGCATGGTCTTTGAGGCGTAGTCCTCCTCGGAGGACAGGGTTACCAGGTTGCACCTTAAGGCAATGTCGTTATCCGAAAGCTCAATGCCCATGCTCACTGCTTCCAGGGGCGCCCGCCCGGTGTAATACCTCCTGGGGTCGTACCCCATAACCGACAAATTGGCTACGTCGCTTCCGGGAGACATGCCTTCCGGAATGGTCCGGACGAGGCCCACCTCACCGTGGCTCGCCAAAAAATCCAGGTTGGGTTTCCGGGCAAACTGCAAAGGCGTCTTGCCGGCAAGCTGTTCCAACTGATAATCAGCCATTCCGTCTCCTACTACGACTACATATTTCATATTCTCTATCCTTTTCCGCATTAATTTTATTTGACTTACCCATTATAGCAAAACAGGGCGGATGTGTGAAGGTATGGAGGACGGCGCTTTCCCAAAGGCGCCGGGAAAGCCTTCGGCGGATACGGCTTCCCAAATGGGAAGACTGGTACTATAATGGTATTGCGTTTTTGTGTAAAACTTTTTATTACAATGCCTGGCGCGATAAGCGGTGGTTCAAATGTTTAATGCTTTTTCAAGGACAGAGATGCTTTTAGGCGCTGAAGCCTTAGAAAAGCTGGCCAAAAGCCGGGTGGCGGTTTTCGGCCTGGGCGGTGTGGGAAGTTTTGCCCTGGAGGGATTGGTACGGGCTGGTGTAGGCAAGCTGGTGCTGGTAGACGGGGATCTTGTGTGCGTAACCAATCTCAACCGCCAGCTCATAGCCACCAGCAGGACCGTGGGAAGGCCCAAGGCGGAAGCGGCGGCGGAAAGGGTGCTTGAAATAAACCCGGCGGCAGAGGTCATTGCCATTGGCAAATTCTATAAGGCCGAGAACAGCGAGGAGTTTTTCCGGCAGCGCTTTGACTACGTGGTGGACGCAATAGACGATATTGACGCGAAAATAAGCCTTATAGTCAGGGCCAAGAGGGCGGGGATCCCCATAATAAGCAGCATGGGCATGGGAAACAAGGTAGACCCCGTAAGGATAGAGGTGGCGGACATATTCAGGACCTCCGTGGACCCCCTGGCCAAAATCGTGCGCAGGAAGCTGAGGGAGGAAGGGGTAGATTCCCTGAAAGTGGTCTATTCCAGGGAAGAACCTTTAAAACCTGCCTATCCCGGCCAGGAAGGCTGTGAAGCCAAATGCCCGCTGCGACGGGGAACATGGTGCGGCGCGGCAGGAAAGGCCCACCCGCCCGGCAGCGTTTCCTTCGTGCCCTCGGTGGCGGGAATGATAATTGCCGGGGAGGTTATAAAAGACTTAACCGGCCTGGGGCGGTCCTAACAGGTGAACAAGCCCGGTTTGGCCGAATTTGCCCGGCCAGTTGAATAATGACTGACCGGGGAAAGCTGCTAAAGGAAAAGCGAAGGATTATGCGGTGAAGAGCCATGTTTGACAGAAGGATAAGCATATTTACAGGCCATTTTGGCAGCGGCAAGACCGAAGTGGCCATCAATTTTGCCCTTAAACTTAAGGAAAAATGGGAGCAGGTTGCCATAGCCGATTTTGACATAGTGAACCCCTATTTCCGCACCGCCGACTCCAGGGCTTACCTGGAGGAAAGGGGTATAGGGGTGATTGCGCCTTTATACGCCAATACCAATGTGGATGTGCCTGCCCTTCCGCCGGAAGTGAACGCCCTTTTTGAGAACAGGGATGTCCGGGTTGTGCTGGACGCGGGAGGCGACCCCATTGGGGCAAAGGTGCTGTCCCGCTACAGGGACTGGATTTTAAAGGATGAGTATGACATGTTTCTTGTGGTGAACGCCAGGCGTCCCATGACCGATACCCGGGAAAAAATCGAGGAAATGGCTTATGCCATCATGGAGAGCTCCGGCCTTAGTATAACGGGTCTGGTTAACAACACCAACGTCCTTGAACACACGACGCCAGAGCATGTATTGTCCGGTCAGAGGCTCATTGAAGGGGTGTCCCAAAGGCTCAAGATTCCCGTAGCCTTTATAAGCGGCTTGCCAGGCTGTGCGGACTTGGCTGCAAGTATGGCTGGCGCCCGAGCCTTCAGCCTTGAGAGGCGGATAAAACTTCCCTGGGAGGCTTAGGAAGACCGGAGCAGGCTCCGGGAATGGCCTCTTACGGGCTGGCCTTAAGTCGTTCTCCGGCCTCATAGTTACAGATGAATGCACTGACGGGCAAGTCTTACCGTGCCCGGCTTTTATTATTTCCGCCTTTATCAGGAAAGCCTGCCCGCCGCCTTTGAAGACACGGGGCAGCGGGAGTGAATATTTTTTGCCCAGCGGGAAAAGGTAAAATAGAGATTTTATGTTGTTAGAAGAAGGTTTTCTATGAAAAAAAAGGACAACTTTCTCGCTGCGTTTTTTAAAAAACTGGCGTATAAAAAGAAGCCGAAAGCCAAGAGTTTTTATATACCTGAAATCAACGAGCATTCCGGAAACGCAGGTGCCGGCCCTCAAGACCCTGCCGGGGGAGGCGGCGCCAAAAAGGAGGGAAAGGGACAAGGCAAAAGGTCCCAAAAGGCATCCGGTGCTGCTGCCGTCAGCACCGACATAAATGAGAACCTTGAGTTCATTTCCCAAAGCTTCAACCTGCCCGAAAACGCTGACATAATCATCCGGCAGTTTACAATAGCCGGCGAAGTCAGGGCTTTTATGGCCTATATTGACGGGCTGGTGAACAAGCAGCTGGTATCCATTTCGATATTGAGGCCTGTCCTCTCCCTTAAAAGCGGTGATTTTGAAAGAGGGAAGAAGCTCATCGATTTTATTATAAATAACGTGATAGAGATAAGCGGCGTCAAAAAATCGGCAAATCCCAGCGACGCCATCTACGGCATACTGGCCGGCAAAACTGCCCTTTACGTAGACGGCTGCGACTCTTACGCCCTGTGCGAAACCCAGATGTTCGAAAAAAGAGCCGTAGAAACCCCCCGGGTTGAAAACATAGTGAGGGGGCCCCAGGAAGGCTTTACCGAGGATCTGAAGACAAACGTGGCCCTGTTAAGGAGGATATTCAGGAACAAGAACCTTGTCTCCGAATACCTGAATGTGGGCTACAGGAACAACATCCAGTGCGCCGTCGTATACGTTAAAGATATAATTAACCCCGCTATTGTAAAGGAGATAAAGAGGAGGATAAACAGCATAGATGTGGACGCGGTAATAGGGGACGGTGTGCTGGGACAGCTGATTGAAGATGAAGCCTGGTCGTTGGTTCCCACAATGCTCACCACCGAGCGCCCGGACAGAACGGCCTACTGCATTGCGGAAGGCAGGGCGGCCATAATAATGGAAGGGTCTCCCTTTGCCATAATAGTCCCCGTGACCCTCTTCTCCCTTTTGCACAGCCCTGAGGACTTTTTTTTAAAATGGCCTTTTGCCATTCTTTTAAGGTTTATACGCCTTTTGTCCCTTTTCCTGGCGGCGCTGCTTCCGGCACTGTATATAGCCATCACCACCTTTCACAGGGAGATGATACCTACCGACCTTTTGATTTCAATAATTAAGGCCAAGGAAAACGTGCCTTTTCCCACCGTTCTTGAGATACTGCTTATGGAGGTCTCCTTCGAACTGATAAGGGAGGCGGGTGTAAGAATGCCGGGAATCGTAGGCCAGACCCTTGGTATCATCGGGGCCCTGATCCTGGGGCAGGCAGCCGTGCAGGCCAATGTGGTGAGTCCCGTGCTTATTATAATAATTGCTGCTACGGGTCTCGGCAATTTTGCAATTCCCAACTTCGACCTGGCCTTTGCGGTCAGGATATTGAGGTTTATTTTCATCTTTGCGTCGGCAGTGCTGGGTTTTTACGGCATAACCCTGGTTCTGGTGGCGCTTACGGGAGCAATTGCAAGCATGAAATCTTTCGGGGTGCCCTTTTTATCCACAGCGGCTCCCAGGGTTAGAAAAAGCTTTGACTCATTTATCATGTGGCCCATCTGGAAACAGGAAATGCGTCCGGATGTTTTGAACCCGTTGGACACAAGGAAACAGGCTCCCATATCCAGAAAGTGGACTAAAGAGGACCCGGATTCCGGTTACAGGAAGGGTGAGGACGACGCTTAAAGAAGGAAAGTTTGGCGTCAACGAAGGGGTAAGCCTGGTTATTACAGGGATTATCACAAAACTGTTCTATTCAAGCGCTTCTATGTTAGTCAATAGTATGGGGACGGCGGCATGGTACGGGACAATAGTCTCCTGCCTGACAACACTGGTTTTTTTCCTTTTGACATGCCTTCTGTTAAAGCGGTTTCCGGGAAAGGACCTTACCGAGATATTTGTTGAAACCTTTGGGGGTGTTTTCGGCAGGCTGGCGTCCCTTCTTTACTCAGCTTTTATTGTATACTACGTGGCCATGAATTTAAGGGAGTTCACCGATATCATTAAAACTTACATTTTTCCTTTTACACCCGTGTCGGTTATTCTGGTGAGTTTTCTCATTGTAGCTTCGTTGCTTGTTTCCCTGGGCCTTGAGGTCATTGCAAGAGTATCGTTGGTGTACCTGTATTTTATACTTGGAGGGTTTGTGCTTCTTTTAGCCCTGACTTCTTCCGACTACAACCCTGACCTCATCAAACCTTACCTGGGATACGGGCTGGGCAATACTTTGCGCGTGAGCTTTTTTAGGAGTTCCGCCTATTCCGAGGTCTTAGCGGTGGCTTTTTTTGCCAAATCGCTGCAGGGCTATCAAAACGTTAAAAAGGCGGGGATAACAGGTCTTTTGATATCAGGCGGGCTAGCCAGCGTAGTCACACTGCTCTATTTGATGGCCTTTGGCTATGTTGAGGGGAGGGAACCGCTTTCGGGCTTGTTCCAGCTTTCCAGGATAATATACTTAAGCAGGTTTATTCAAAGGGTTGAACCGGTGTTTATATTCGTGTGGGTGGTTTCCTCGGTAATTACAGTTTCCATTGCTTTCTACGTCAGCTTAAGCATTTACTGCAAGGTTTTCAACATAAGCAACCATAGACCCCTTATTTTCCTTTTTTCATACCTGATGCTGGCGGTTTCCATACTGCCGAAGAACATTTCGGAAGTGCTGGATATACACATGATAGTGGTAAGGCAGTACAGCTTTGTCCTAAGCTATGGGCTTATCATCGTTGCCTTGATTGTATCTCTTGTCTTCAAGAGGAAGGGAGGGAAAGCTTGAGTGTGAAGATGGCTAAAGTCTTGGCCCTGCTGGCGATGGCGGCTGTGCTCTCGTCAATTTTTACCGGTTGCCTCAGCGACGCTCTGGAAGTGGATGACGAGGCTTTTGTCCTGGTGCTTGGGATTGACGAAGCGGTAGGAAACGCCGTCAGGGTGACCATACAGTACCCCACATATAAAAGGGGAGGGAGCGGCAGCGGAATCCTGGGAGGCGGCGGGGGAGATGAGGGAGGGGGAGGTGTTTCAAGGAGGGAGTTTGGAGAAGTTGACGGGACCATAGTGACAACCATCGAGGGGCCCACTATTGTTGAGGCAATGGACTTCTTTAACACCTCAATTTCAAGGCGGATTTCCCTGGCCCACATAAAGCTTCTGGTGGTTTCTGAGAGTGTGGCAAAGCAGGGAATTCGCGATTATATAGACCAGATGGTCAGGTTCATGGAGACCAGCAGGATAGTGCAGCTGGTGGTATGCAAAGGCAAAGCGGAGGACTTTATCAGGGAGAACGTTACCTTAACGGGAGAAAGCCCTTCCAAGAACATGGAGCTCATGATTTTGCAGTCGGAAAACATCGGGCTGTTTCCCCGGGTAACCCTTCCCCAGTTTGAGAGAGACAGCAAATCTCCGTTGAGGAGTTCCTATACCGCCTATGCCGGGATAAATGACTTTCAGAACCTGGCCGACGGCCCAGCTGCCAGTGAAAAGGTGTTTAAATGGAGATACTTCCCGGGGGAACTTCCAAGACAGGGAGGGGTAAAGAGGGAGTTCCTGGGCACCGCGGTGTTCAGAGACTACAGGATGGTCGGTGTTTTGGACTCCCTTGAGACCACGTTTTTTTTGCTGGTCAGCCGAAAATTTCAAAAAGGCTTTCTTTCGGTAGAGGACATGGACGCTCCCGGGCATGCCATCCTCTTAAGGCTGTACTATGAAGACAGTCCAAAGATCGGGGTTAAGTTCCAGGGCGATAAAGCCTTTATAGACCTAAAGCTAAAGCTTTCGGCGGATATAGGGGCCATGCGGGGTGAGTCAAACTATGAAAGAATTGACAAGCTGGAAAAATTAAGCAGGCATATTGAGAGTGTCATAGAAGAAGGGATGAAAAAGATGATAGAGAAGGTCCAAAAGGAGTTTAAAGCAGATATATTCGGATTCGGTCAAAAGGCGGCGGGCAATTTTCTTACCATCCAGGAATGGGAAAAATATGACTGGGACAGCCGCTTCCCCGAAGCGGAAATAAACGTGGATGTGACGGTGGACGTAAGAAGAACCGGCCTTATTTTTAAATCTCACCCGCTTGGCATTAATGCAACCCAGGAAAACCGTTAGGGGAGTAGATGGGCGTGAAGCATATACTCGCATTTATAGTGCTGGTTACGGGTTACTACACTTTTACTTACGCCATAAGCCTCTGGAGGGATGATAAAAACAA
>JAKOSZ010000341.1 GCA_029776555.1 Bacillota bacterium
AGGGGAACCTGTGCCCTGGGGTAAGATATGGAAGAGCAGTTGGTGGGTAATAGACTTCTCCTCCCTGGACAGGGCGGGAGAATACCGGATTGTGGTTAAGCACAATGACCGGGAGATTTGCGCCACAGACGCCTTCAAAGTGGGAGAGCATGTGCTCTGGGACGAGACGGTTACTTTAGTGGCCCTTGACCAGATGGAGGAAAGGGCGAGGCTTGCCAGGAACGGCATAGGCTGGAAGGACTGCGGGTCCGACTGGCGGGAGGCAAACAGCCATGCCACCACCATTATCGGGCTGTGCGACCTTTTAAACATCGGCTACCAGTGGATGAAGGCGGAGGATGTAGAAAGGCTCATTAAACAGATAATTCACGGCTGCGATTACCTGGCCATATGCCAGGACAAGGCAGCCGGCGTGGGCTACCCGGAGGGGGCCATCGTCCATGAGATACCCAACCACATGGTGGTAATACCGGGGGACGTGGCCCAGAGCACGGTGGCATTGGCCAGGGCTTCAAGGCTGATTGCGGATGTATGCCCTGGAAAGAGTGCCGAGTACCTTAAGAGGGCAGTAAAGGCTTACGAATACCTCCTGAGGAAGGCGGAACCATACGGCCCCGAAGGTTTCTCCCATATGAACCACGGGGCTCCGGAAGGCTTTAATGTCCCAAGGGAGTTTATGACCAGGGACCTTCTGATGATGATCTGGGGCGGAGTGGAGCTCTGGGCGTCGGGAAAGCTCTGCTACAAGGAAGACGCCGTGCGCCTTGCCCGCAAGGTAATAAAGAGGCAGGTCCCGGAAGACAGGAAAGAAGGGGAATTTTACGGCCATTTCTACACCTTCGACAGCTGCGATTTTACCGAGAAGGCCAACACCCACCACCACGTGGGACATGACACGGGCTCTACCTTTCCCCATTACATAATACCCTTGCTGGAGATGGCCAGCCGCTGGTACGACCACCCCGATGCGCCTCTCTGGAGACAGGCGGTGAGGAACTTCGCTTACGGGTACTTTTTGCCGGCCTGCAGCCAAAACCCCTTTTATCTTCTGCCGGAAGGGTATTTTACGGGAGAGGGGCTCCTGGTATTTGCGGGGCCGTGGCACGGGATAAACACCTCCATCGGCTTTGCCGCCGCGCTGGCTGTCAGGCTTGAGGCCTTTACCGGCGACAGGAGGTTCAGGGAGATCGCAGTGGGGAACATCCAGTGGATAGCGGGCCTTAACGCCGGTATAACCAGGGACTCTTTCAGGGCTTGCGTCATATGGAAAGAGGAAATTGAGCCCGGGCTGGCCCTGCCCTACAGCCAGATTTGCGGAGTGGGGAAGCGCAGCGTGGGCTGCTGGACAGGCATAAGGGGCACCGTTGTCAACGGCTTTTCCGTAAACCCCCAGTTCCAGCTGGTGGTAAAGCCAACGGTGGAAAACGACGGCCCCTGGCTTTACACCGACGAGGACTGGATACCCCATGGGGCGGGGCTTATAAGCGCCCTTTGCCACCTGCGCCAGCAGAAGTTTTTCGCCGACCCGAAGTAGCCGGGCGCATATATATAATGCGGGCCTGAAATAACCGGTGAATAGGGGGGACATATTAACCGCCGGCCCGGAGCAGCGGGGGAAGACGATGAATATTAACTGCCGATAGGAAACAGCCGGGAAAGCGGGGTTTTATACTATTAAGTGCTGCCCCTGGCAGCGGGGAAGCAGGATTTTACGTATTGAGCGCTGACTCGAAACAGCCGGGGAAAGTAAAGGCTGATATAACAAGCACCGGGCAGGAACAGCCGGAAAAGCGGGATTTTATATATTACGCCGGCCCAAACAGTCGGACAAAACGGAATTTTATATATATTGAGCAGGGAGGATTTACAATGCTGACAAGTAAGGATATTGCCAAAATGATCGACCATTCGCTTCTTAAGCCGGAGTTAACGGTGGAACAGGTGAGAGAGGGCTGCCTCCTGGCAAAGGAATACGGCGTGGCATCCGTATGCGTGCGGCCCTGCGACTTGAAGCTGGCAAAGGAGCTGCTGGCCGGCAGCGGCGTGAGGGTGACCACCGTCATAGGATTTCCCCACGGGGCCCATACCACAGCAGTAAAGGTGTTTGAAGCGAAAGAGGCCATAGAGAACGGCGCGGTAGAGCTGGATATGGTATTGAACATCGGCAGGCTCCTTTCCGGACAGCTGGACTACGTGGAGCAGGATATCAGGGAAGTGGTGAAGGCAGCCCATGAGAAGGGGGTCATAGTAAAGGTCATCCTGGAGAACTGCTACCTTACCGACGAGCTTAAGAAGACCGCCTGCGAGATCTGCGAAAAGGCCGGGGCCGATTTCGTGAAGACCTCCACCGGTTTCGGCACCGGGGGAGCCACCATCGAGGACCTGAAACTCATGAGGGCCAGCGTGAGCCCCAAGGTGAAGGTTAAGGCGGCCGGCGGGGTCAGGAGCCTTGACGCAGCCCTGGCTGCCCGCAGCGTGGGAGCCGAGAGGATCGGGGCCACCGCCACAAAGACAATAATGGACGAGGCCATAAAGAGGGAAGCCGAAGGCAAGCTCGACCTCATATAGGGACAGGTCCCTTGTCCCACTTTGCATAATTTTACCATTTCGGGACAAGGGGACAGGTTCCGTGTCCCATTCTTCAAAATTTTTCCTGCGGCTTTGCAGGACAGATCCCTTGTCCCGAGGGAGGGTGGTTAAATGACGCTTTATAAAAGTGACCTGGTTGAAGGTTTTAAGGGCTTAGGCCTCGGGGAAGGGGACATTGTCCTTATCCACAGTTCGTTGAGGAGCTTCGGCTATGTGGAAGGCGGTGCCAGTACCGTCATCGACGCCCTCCTTGACGTAGTGGGCCCCGAGGGAGCCGTAATGGTGCCCACCCTTACGGGAAAGTCCACCGACGGGAAGGATAACCCGCCGGTGTTCGACGTCAGGAAAACCCCCTGTTGGACCGGGAGGATCCCGGAGACTTTCCGGCAGCTTCCCCGGGCCAGGAGGTCCTTGCACCCCACCCATTCGGTGGCTGTCATAGGGGCTCCTGCCGAGGAGCTCATCTCGGACCATCCAATGGGAAACTCTCCCTGTGACCGGTTCAGCCCCTACTATAAAAATGCCCTGCTGGGGGGACACGTCCTCCTTATAGGGGTGGACCAGGAGAGCAACACCACGGTGCACTGCTGCGAGGAGCTGGCCGGCGTGCCCTATCACCTGCAGAAAGAGGTGACCGAGTGCTGGGTGACCGGCTACAGCGGCGAAAGGGTCCTGGTAAGGAACAGGCTGCACGACTGGAACAAGCCGCCCACCGACTTCAACAGGCTGGAGCCGGTCCTGTTGGAAAAGAAGGCCATGAAGATGGGCAGGGTGGGAAATTCGCTGTTAAGGCTGATAAGCGCAAGGGGAATGCTGGACGCGGCGGTGGATGTCCTGACCAGGGACCCGTATTTTCTCCTGAAAGACAGGGCCCGTGACCTGTAATGGCCTGTAAAATCAGCGGCCCAGGTCTTTCTTCCACTGGCGTGGTGGTTAAAATTTTTACAGTAAACTGCAATCTGCTGCCTAAGTCCCATCCGTGCGGCAGCCAGTACCGCGGCACGGCGCAATGGGTTAAAAATAACAAGGGAGGTATTTGCGTGAGCGAACTCAAGGTGGTTAAGTTAAGGTGCGAGTATAAGGACAAGCCTTTAGGGCTGGACGTAAAAAGCCCCAGGATAAGCTGGCAGATTCAAGCCGTAGGACGCGGCGTTATGCAGACGGCGTACCGGATCCAGGTGCGCTGCGACGGTAAAGACTACGACAGCGCATTATGGGACAGCGGGAAGGTGGAGTCGGACCAGTCAGTCCATGTCCCTTACCAGGGACCGGCCCTTAAACCCCGCACCCGCTACTATTACAGGGTGAAGGTGTGGGACAACCGGGGAAAGGAATCGGACTGGAGCGGGGAAGCCTTCTGGGAGACGGGAATCATGGGCCCGGACGGCTGGAAGGCCAGGTGGATAACGCCGGACATTGAAATGGATCCTGCTAAAGATGAGCCTTGCCCAATGCTCAGGAAAAGCTTTAAGCTGAGAAGCGGGATAAAGCGCGCCAGGGCCTACGCCACCAGCCTGGGCCTTTATGAGTTGTACATAAACGGCCAAAGGGTGGGAGACTGGCTCCTGACGCCGGGATGGACCAGCTATAGAAAGAGGCTCCAGTACCAGGCATATGACGTCACCCCGATGCTGGCGGAAGGGGAAAATGCCATTGGGGCCATACTGGGTGACGGATGGTACAAGGGCAGGCTGGCCTGGGAGAAAAACAGGAACATATACGGGGACAGGGTGGCTCTCCTTGTCCAGCTCCACGTGACTTATGAGGACGGCAGCGAAGACCTGGTGATTTCCGACGAGAGCTGGAAGTCTTCCCAGGGGCCTATCCTGTTGTCTGAGATTTATGACGGGGAGATTTACGACGCAAGGCTTGAGAAAGCAGGCTGGAACAGGGTCGGCTTCGACGACGGCGACTGGGCCGGCGTGAAAACCCTGGAATACCCCTTTGACATACTGGTGGCCCAGGAAAATGTGCCGGTGAGGAGGATCCAGGAGATAAAGCCGGTGGAAATCCTGAAAACGCCTGCCGGCGAGACGGTTATAGACATGGGACAGAACATGGTGGGATGGGTTAAGTTTGCAGTGACAGGCAAAGCCGGAGACGAAGTGGTGCTGAAACACGCCGAGGTGCTGGACAAGGACGGCAATTTCTATACCGCCAACATAAGGACCGCGAAGCAGACCATACACTATATACTGAAAGGCGGAGGAAAAGAGGTCTTTGAGCCCCATTTCACCTTCCAGGGCTTCAGGTACGTGAAAGTGGAAAAGTACCCGGGCAAGCTCTCCCTGGACAATTTCACGGGAGTGGTTATCCATTCCGACATGGAACCCACCGGGGATTTTGAGTGCTCCAACGAGCTCATAAACAAGCTCCAGCACAACATCCTGTGGGGACAGAAGGGCAACTTCGTGGACGTGCCCACCGACTGCCCTCAGAGGGACGAAAGGCTGGGCTGGACGGGAGACGCCCAGGTGTTTATACGCACAGCCTGCTTTAACATGAACGTGGCGCCCTTCTTCACCAAGTGGCTGAGGGACCTTGAGGCAGACCAGCTTCCCAACGGAGCGGTGCCCCATGTGGTGCCCAACGTGCTGGGGAAGGACGCCGCAGGCTCCGCGGCCTGGGCCGACGCTGCCGCCATATGCCCCTGGACCATTTACATCTGTTACGGGGACAGGGGGCTTTTAGAAGAGCGGTATGAGAGCATGAAGGCATGGGTGGAGTATATTCGAAAACAGGGGGACAACGAATACCTGTGGAACACCGGCTTCCACTTCGGCGACTGGCTTGGCCTGGACGCCCACGAGGGAAGCTATGTGGGGGCCACTGCCAGGGACTTCATTGCCACCGCCTTCTATGCCTACTCCACCAGCATCCTGGTCAAGACGGCCCGGGTACTGGGGAAGAAGGATGAGGAGAAAGAATACAGTGAGCTTTACCATAAGATTCTGGAGAACTTCCGCAGGGAGTTTGTCACTCCCAACGGGCGTCTGGCTGTGTCCACCCAGACTGCCCACGTCCTGGCGCTGATGTTCGACCTGGTGGAGGAGAAGGACAAGGAAAGGACCGTGGAAGAACTGGTCAAACTGCTGAAGGAGAGGAAATACCACCTGACTACAGGTTTTGTGGGGACGCCCTATCTCTGCCACGTTTTGACCAGGTACGGGAAGAACGACGTGGCATACAAGCTGGTGACCCAGACCGATTTCCCGTCCTGGCTCTACCAGGTGACCAAGGGTGCCACCACCGTATGGGAGCACTGGGATGGCATTAAGGAGGACGGGACTTTCTGGAGCGCCGACATGAACTCCTTTAACCACTACGCCTATGGCTCCATAGGCGACTGGCTGTAGCGGACGGTGACCGGCATAGATGGGGACGAGG
>JAKOSZ010000342.1 GCA_029776555.1 Bacillota bacterium
AACCTGAAATATCCCTTGAACACTGCTTGTCAGCTAGTAACAGTGAAGCCAGGCATCCAGTCAAGGGTCCGCGAAGCGGAGGCGTAGCCTTTACCCTTGACGGGTGACTGGCGAAACTGAATAATTTCGATGGCAGTGTTCATGATGATAATGATAACTGAGGAATTTACACACTATTTTGGACTTGACCGGCATTCTCGTTTTAACAGGGGTTGGGAAAGGCAGTTTAAATGAATTCCGGGATACGTGGAAAGATATTGAGGCTGATTATATAGCCCAAGATGTGCTGGACGCCGTTAAGTGGGTTTTGAATGATTTATATCGCGCCGAATAAACCTGGCCTTCCAGAAATAAGAAAAATGGGACGAGAAACCTGTCCCCGTGTCCCATTCTTCCAAAAATGTGAAAAAAGGGACAAGGAACCTGTCCCCCTGTCCCATTTAGTATTCTTTTACCATTAGGGCCCTGATGTAGCCCCTGTCCCTGGAGGTGGAGTCCACGTAAAAGCCCCTGCTGTAGTAAAAACGGACCAGGTTCCCGTTCTTTGAAGCGGTGTAAAGGAAGACTTTTTTTACTCCCCCGGATATAAGGACTTTATCCACCAGGTCCATTATGGCCTTGCCTATGCCCATGTTGCAGTACTCGAGCTTAACGGCGAACCGGCTTATATGGGCGGTGCCATTGGCATTGATCTGCACCCTGACGCTGCCTACCGGCCTGCCGTCAATTTCCGCTATAAAAACTTCCTTTGCGAGGATATCGTCCCTTACGGTTTCCACCGACTCCTCCAGGGCCTCCAGGGTGCCGGTTATGCCCGAATCCTCCTTGTACTTCCTGAAGGATTCCCGGACTATGTCCCGGATAGCCGGGGCATCTTCCGGGACGGCTTTTCTTATAATAAATGAGTAGTTCATGGCAGCCTCCTGTCCAGTACCTAGCCCATTAAGATGGCCATTATGGCCTTCTGTACATGCATGCGGTTTTCAGCCTCGTCAATCACCGCTGACCTGGGGCCGTCAATGACTTCGCCGGTTACCTCGTATCCCCTGTAAGCGGGAAGGCAGTGCAGGAAGATGGCGTCCTCCTTTGCAAGGGAGAACAGGCGCTCATTGACCTGGTAGTCTTTAAAAATAGCAACACGCTTTTCCTTTTCCGCCTCCTGTCCCATGCTCACCCAGGTGTCTGTGTAGACCACGTCGGCGTTGTCCACTGCTTCTTCCGGGTTATGGGTGATGGTGATTCTGGCGCCGGACTTTTCCGCGTCGGATTTGGCTTCAGCCGCGATCTTTTCGTCGCACTCAAAACCGGGGGGCGTTGCCACGGCAATGTCCATGCCCACTTTCGCGCAGGCGTGGAGGAGGGAGTTGGCCACGTTGTTCCCGTCTCCCACGTATGCCATCTTCAGGCCTTTCAGCTTCCCCTTGTATTCAAGCACGGTGAAAAGGTCGGCCATGGCCTGGCAGGGGTGCATGAGGTCGGTAAGACCGTTTATCACCGGAACCGAGCTGTACTTAGCCAGTTCCTCCACGTCGCTCTGCTTGAAGGTCCTTATCATTATCCCGTCCACGTAGCGGGACAGCACCTTTGCCGTATCAGAGATGGGTTCGCCGCGGCCCAGCTGGATGTCGTTGGAGTTTAAAAACAGGGCATGGCCTCCCAGCTGGTGCATTCCCACCTCAAAGGATACCCTGGTCCTGGTGGAGGGCTTGGTAAATATCATTGCCAGGACTTTTCCTGAAAGCAGGGGATGTTTTACTCCCTCTTTAAGCTCTTTTTTCATCTTTGCGGCCAACTGAAATATTTCATCCACATCCCGGGGTGAAAGGTCATATACGCTTAGAAAGTGTTTCATTGTGACAGCCCCCTTTGTTCACGCTTTCAATTTTGAGCAGGCTCTTCCGGCTGCTCGGATAATTC
>JAKOSZ010000343.1 GCA_029776555.1 Bacillota bacterium
CGTCGCAAAAATAACAGTTAAGTTACTGGGAGGTATAATCATCGCCAGACCTCCCGAACCAAGTATCGGGCCATAAGTCATCGTTTTGCTATAGCCACGCTTCCTCATTTCAGGAACCAGTAGTGTACCCAACAGGGCGGTTGTACCTAAAGTAGAGCCGCTTAAGAGCCCCATCAAACCTCCCGATAAATTTGCTAAAATGCTAAGGCGGCCAGGAATAGAGCCCAGCCATTTTGAAAGGGCATCTATACACCTTGATGCGAGGCCGCAATGAAATAAAATGGCACCCATTAAAATAAACATCGGTATGGGAGTTAAAGTAAATGTGGTTAGCGAATTAAAAACGCCGCTGAGGAAAAAAGACCAGCCGCTCTCAACTCCCATAAGAAAAAGACTGCTCACCAGCATTATTGCGAGAAAAGAAAAGCCAATCGGAAATCCAGATAGCATTAATAAAATAAAGGCAACTATCATCACTACCAGGAAAAAATTGCTTACCACTTATACCCCTCCTTTTAGATAACAAGCAAAGAAATAAGGGCTATCTAGCTAAAAATCAAGGTGGATAAAGCTTTTAACCGCTGCCAGTTATGATCTACGTCCTCTTGGATTTCCGCAATTTGCTCCTTCGTCAGGTGTCTGTAACGGCGCTGACGGGAAAGGTAGGTCTCAATGGGAAGCCCCTGAGGGCCATGGTTGATCGTGTATTTTTCTCCGTCTTCAACTTCATACAGGGGGAAAACCCCTGTATGCACGGCAAGGCGGGCCATGGTCGCCACATCGTTTTCAGGGAAACCCCAGCCTTCAATACAGGGTATAAGCAAGAGAATAAACCTCGTCCCCTTTATTTCTTTCGCCTTTTTAACTTTATAGACAAGGTCATCAAGGTAGCCGATAGTCGCTGTGGCTACGTAAGGGATCCGGTGAGCGGCCATAATCTCCACAATATTTTTTTTCTTGGTTTTTTTGCCGCCCGGCGTGGAGGTGGTATAGGCATAGTGGGGAGTGGAGGAACTCTTCTGCGTCCCTGTGTTCATGTATCCCTCGTTGTCCATACAGAAATAAATGATGTCCTCGTTATGTTCTGCTACCGAAGAAAGCGCTTGTAAACCGATATCGTAAGTGCCCCCGTCACCGGCAAGGGCGATCACATTAACGTCGTCTTTCCCCCGGGCTTTAAGGGCGCGCTTGATGCCGGCCGCAGAAGAGGCGCTGGACTCAAAGCTGTTATGGAAGATGGGGATAAGCATAGAGCTGTATGGCTGTGCTCCCATGATTGGGCCCATGCACGAAGGGGGTATTAAACCTACCGTATTGGGCCCCATTGTATTCAGGATATAGCGCAGCGAAAGGGCCATGGCGCACCCCGGACAAGCGGAGTGACCCGGTAAAAATATTTTTTCTTCATGGATTTCGTAATTTTTCACTTTCGTCATATCATTCATCACCCCCCCAGATTGATTTTACGGGACATTCGGCGGCCCTTAGAGCTGACCTGACCATATCTTCGATCTTTTGGGGAGAAACGTTGACTCCGCCAACCCCGGCCAGATAACCAAAAACGGGAGGGGCATTTTTCATTCCGTAAAGGGCTGCTTTGGTTTCCTGGTGCAGGATTCCGCCACACCCGGGAGAAAAGTTACGGTCCAGGATAACGATGCGCTGCCTGCCCTGCAGTTCCCTGCGTAGTTCTTGGACGGGAAAAGGTCTAAACAGCCTTACTTTCAACAAACCTACAGAGAGTCCGCTTTCACGCATGTTATCTACCGCTATCTTTGCCGTGCCGGAAATACTGCCCATAGTCAGCAGAACTGTTTCGGCATCGTCACTTTTATATTTCTCCACAATACCGTAACCTCTTCCAGTGAGCTCTCGCCACTGTTCATCGGCATTACGGGCCGTTTCAAAAACTCTCTCCATGGCCTGATCGAGTGACCTTCGGTGACGAAAGTACATTTCTTGATCAACGACGTTACCAAATGAGCGCCCGACTTCAGGGTCCAGTTTCAGCTCCGGTTCATAAGGCGGGAGGTAGCTGTCAACAGTGTCCTGTGCGGGGACTTCCACCACTTCCAGACAATGGGTAACGTAGAACGCTTCAAAAATCACCATGGCCGGCAAACCGACTGTTTCGGCAGTAAGATAGGCCTGCAAGACGGTGTCCAGCGCTTCCTGCGGGCTCTCCGTATAAAACTGTATCCAACCGGTATCTCTCTGGGCAAGGCTGTCGGTATGATCAGCCCAAAAACCCCAGGGAATAGCCGGCGTCCTGTTGGCATTGGCCATAACGATCGGCGTCCTGGCGCCGGAGGCGAAATGAAGCAGTTCATGCATAAGCAGGAGTCCCTGGGAAGAGGTGGCTGTAAAGACGCGGGCACCGGTTAAAGAGGCTGAAATACAGGCCGCCATAGCGGAATGTTCAGATTCAGGAGTAATAAATTCGGCATTAAGCAGTCCCTGGAGTTGTAGCTCTGTA
>JAKOSZ010000344.1 GCA_029776555.1 Bacillota bacterium
ATGGACTTCGGCAAAATAATAGCCCTGGGGACAAGGGACGAACTGGGGAAACTGGTGGGAGAAAACGATGTGATCAATATTGATGCGCAAAATGCAGGCGAGGAGGTTTTAAAAAAGCTCAGTTCCCTGGAAGGGGTTTTAAGGGTGTCGGAAGAAAAGGGCAAGGTAAAGCTCATCGTAAATGGCGCAGGGAGAATGCTTGCTTCCATAGTTTCCGTGTTTGACAACGGCCAATGCCGGATTAACTCCATAAAAACTGAGGAGTCCAACCTGGAAAGCGTTTTCCTCTACCTTACCGGAAGAGCCCTCAGGGATTAACCCTGCATCGCTGCCGGGCGAAGGCTCCAAAGCCTCCTGGCAGGGCGCGAAAGACACGGGGCTTTACGGGGTAAAACATATTCCCCAAACGGGGGCAAAGGACATATGAGGTGAAAAAATGGTTTTCCACATAGCGTTAAAAGACTTAAAGATTATTTTCAAGGACAAGAAGGCCCTGGCAATCATGCTTCTTATGCCGTCAGCCATCATATTTATACTTGGCGCCGCTTTCAGCTCCGCCTTTTCCGGCGAAGCGGCGGTGTCCAGCTTTTCGGTGGCTGTTGTGGACAATGACGACGGCGTTTTTTCCGATTATTTTATAAGCTTTCTAAAGGACGATTTGTCGGAATTGCTCGACACCCGGCTTTTGGACGAGAGTGAAGCCATGAAGGCCATGGAGGACGGGGACGTGGCATCCGTAATTGTCATTCCGGAGGGCTTTTCCGACGGCATTATGGGGTACAGGCCGGTAAAAATGGAAGTCCGGTCTCCCCTGGAAAGCCGCTTCAAGGCGGGGATCGTTGAAGGTATTGTCAATGGCTACGCCCAGGCGGTTTCCATGGGGAGTTCCGTTGCCGTCGCCGCAGACAGGACCCTGTCCGGTTACGGGTCACAGCTGGCCGCCCTCTTGGGCGAAATCCCGGATTCCAGCCTTATAATGGGAGAGGTAATGAAGAATATAAAGGAAGAGCTGGTGGTGTTCCAGGAGGAGGATGTGGAAAAGGGGAAAAGGGTTACGGCCTTACCGTATTACGCCGCCTCCATGCTGGTGATGTTTCTGCTCTTCGGGGCCAATTTCGGGGTCCGGCTCATGGTGGAAGAACGGGAGTCCAAAACCCTGGGCAGGGTGCTTAGCACAAGAGCCGGAAAGGTTTCCCTTCTGGCGGGGAAGTTTTTGGGCCTTCTTTTGATAAGCTTCGCCCAATCGGCTATACTGATAGCCTTCACCCGCTTTGTGTATGGCGTGGACTGGGGCGATTCCCTGCCCGGGCTGCTGCTGGTTACCCTGTGTTCGGTGTTTGCGGGGTCAGCCCTTATGATGATGGTGGGCACCCTTGCTAAAAGCTCCAGGGCCGCGGACAGTTTGGGCATGTTGTTTATCCAGGTCTTTACCCTCCTGGGCGGGGGCATGATCCCTGTCTTCATAATGCCTGACTTTATGAAGGCGATGGCCAGGGGCACCCTCAACTGGTG
>JAKOSZ010000345.1 GCA_029776555.1 Bacillota bacterium
ACTGGTATAGTTCCTGACACACATATGGGATCGGGGAAAAGTCCCAATGGTATGCAGATATTCAATGGGCCCCGGGTCCACTTGCTTTCCGTCCTCTTCCTCGTATGCTACCGGAACTCCATGGACATAGGCCCCACCTGTGAAACGAATTGCCCACGGGGCATAGCCGGCAATTTCGGAAGAACCGTCCTTCAGATACTGAAAGCGCTCCTTTTTTTCGATTGCCTTGTAGTATCCCAGAGGCGTGGCAAAGGACAGGTCCCCCTGCAGCCCGGTCGTTGCGAGGGTATAGGAGATCATCCTCACATCTCCCTGTGGACTTAGCTCAAAGGTCGCCTGGTTCTGCTGGCTGCGATCCACCACAATAACATGGGAGAGGGTATCCAGGGTGTCTTCAGGATCGATGTATTTTTTGGGCACATAATACTCGCCCTCAAAGCTTGGAACCTTTACCCTGTAAAAATCGCCGCTTTCATCCAATATCCGGAGCAAAATGCCGTCGGGCAGATATCGAAAATCGGACCCCGTATCCGCCTTTTCATATCCCGGGGCGCTCTGATATATTCGATAGCCGTATTCATCGGTGGCCCTGTCACCCTTTGAAGGCGGAGCTCCGTTTGCATTTTTGTAGTTGCTGATGAAATTCAAGTCTCCGGCCTTTACTTCCCGCTCCAGCTTTCGGACAGCTTCAAGCATTTTGTCAAATTGGAATTTCCGCGGAACTCCGTTGGATGAATGGATATAGCCTGTCTTCACTTCCCCGTTATCCTTGCAGGAAACCTTGTACCAAATATTCGAATCCCCGATTGCTTCCCCGGAAACCTTTTGATGCAGGGTCAGCTTCTCACCGTTCATGCCCTGGCAGACAGCGCTGGCACTCTTTAGGGGTTTATCCAAAATATCCACCTTCCCTTCAGCGGTGACCAACAGGTAGTCATAGGAAAGGAGATATTTGTCATATTGTAGGTCCACTTGAATCTCATCCGGCACCTTTGTGCGAAATTCCTGCAAAACGGTAACGCTGCCGGTAACTGCCTCCTGCCGGCTCATTTTCTCCACTTCGATCGGGGTGAGCCCCACCCTGCTCTGGATCATCTGTCCTGCCTCGGCCTCATTTGTAATCTCCAGATCCTCCTCCAAATCAAGGCCGTTGATATTCTCCTCAACAGCCTCCTGATCGGACTTGGACAGCTTGTCCTCCCGCTTGGGCTGCTCCTTTGGCTGCTCTCGCCCCTCTTTTCTCTCCGGCTTTTCCAATTCGTTTTGCACTTTGCTTGGCTGCTCCTTAGGCTCGCTTCGGCGAACGGCGCAGGCAGCCGTAAAAGCAATCAAAATCGATAAAAACAGCGCAATGGTCTTTTTCAGCATATAAAAAACTCCTTTTCCGCATAAGATCATCCTATTCATAATCATTTTCCTCCTGCAGACTTTTTATTCGCCGCAGTATTCTATAAATGCGGCATAGCAGGTATAATAACACTTAGGATGAAATGAGGATGGGGAGGTGAAACCCTTGACTGCCGGCAAAACAGTTGTAATTCATTATCTGTATCACAGCGCCTTCACAGTTCAGCTGGAGGATTATTTTCTGGTATTTGATTATTTCCCATATCCTTCGGGCAAGGGATCAAAGGGACTTTCAGAAGGAGTCCTGTCTTCGGACGTTTTTTTGGGAAAAAGCCGTCCCTACGTATTCGCCAGCCACGGCCACGGCGATCACTTCCATCCC
>JAKOSZ010000346.1 GCA_029776555.1 Bacillota bacterium
AGCACTAAAAATATATCAAAATAAACTAATCTGCAACCTGTTAAAACACCGATCCTGTCCAACAATTCAGCTTCTGTGGAATTTACTTTTGCAAAGTGGAAATTACCTTTTCAATTGACCCGCTGTCCCTTACAGGATTCGATAATGGGGCTTTATGCGAAAAAGTATATCTTCCCCTAAACCATCTGGCATCACAGGGCTCAATAATGAAAAAGCCCTTGCACATTTGCGCCGGGGATGTTATATTATTTTACCAAAGCCCTGGGTATAACCGTTTCAAGCCGGCAGTGTAAACCATTCTCGCAACAGTTCTTCCATGGAGGGGTAAAAGCCTGTGGACGTGGTGAAAGGGTTAATTGACAAGCTGTATAAGGAAAACCGCATTGAAAGAGACCAGCTCCTTTACCTTCTTGACAACCTGGATGACCAGGGCAGGGATTACCTTTTCGCCAGAGCCCATGAAACCAGGGTAAAGCACTATGGCACAAAGGTATTCATGAGGGGCCTCATCGAGTTTACCAACTACTGCAGGAATAACTGCCTGTACTGCGGCATCCGGGCATCCAACAGCAAGGCCGGGAGATACAGGCTGACAAAGGAGCAGATACTCTCCGCCTGCCAGGAAGGCTACAGGCTGGGCTACAGGACCTTCGTGCTCCAGGGGGGCGAGGACCCTTACTACAGCGACGACGCCATAGTGGAAATTGTGAGTGAAATAAAAAACAGGCACCCCGGCTGCGCGGTGACCCTTTCCATCGGGGAGAAGCCCTGCGAATCATACAAAAGATACTACGATGCCGGGGCGGACCGCTACCTTTTGAGGCATGAAACCGCATCCAGAAAACTTTACGAAAGCCTCCACCCCGGGGCCAGCTTTGACAGCAGGATACGCTGCCTCTGGGACCTTAAGAAAATCGGCTTCCAGGTGGGCGCCGGATTTATGGTGGGGCTGCCGGGCCAGACCAATGAGGACTATGTGGAGGACCTCTGTTTCTTAATGGAACTAAAACCCCACATGGTAGGAATTGGCCCCTTCATTCCCCATAAAGACACCCCCCTCGCCAAGGGGAATAGCGGAAGCGTTGAAATGACCGTAACCCTTCTGGCCATTATCCGGCTGCTCCTGCCCCAGGTGCTTTTGCCCGCCACCACCGCCCTTGGCACCATCGACCCCCTGGGCAGGGAAAAGGGCTTAAAGGCAGGGGCCAACGTCGTAATGCCAAACCTGACGCCGCCGGGTGTGAGAAAAAAATATACCCTGTACGACGGTAAAATCTGCACGGGAGAAGAATCGGCCCAGTGCAGGCAGTGTATAGAGAAGAGGATTATAGCCGCTGGCTTTACCCCGGACATGTCCCGGGGAGACAATGTCCTGTGGAAGAGGAAAGACACTGTTTAAATAAAAACAGGTGAGTCAAGGGGGGGGCTTTATTGACTCAAGGAAGAACCGTCCCCGGTAGCTTGTAGAGGATAATGGGCCATAGCAACTACTCCACCGCAGCAGACATATATACTCATGTCGATATTGCCGAATTAAGAGAAGCAATCAGCCGCATTTAATTTGTTGGCTACATGTTGGCTACAGAGAAAATTTAGGACGATTTAGGACGAGTTTAAAAAACTAAACAAAAACCGCCAACCCTTGAAGTTAGCGGTTTTCCTGGTGAGCCATCGGGGAGTCGAACCCCGGACACCATGATTAAAAGTCATGTGCTCTGCCTTCTGAGCTAATGGCTCACGCTGGCTGGGATGGCAGGATTCGAACCTACGAATGCCAGAGTCAAAGTCTGGTGCCTTACCAGCTTGGCGACATCCCACCGTGAGGGTCTTTCTCACGGAGCAGTTTGGGGTGGATGATGGGACTCGAACCCATGACTTCCAGAGCCACAATCTGGCGCTCTACCAACTGAACTACACCCACCGCAGGTATCCCCGGAAAAAGACACAAACTAATTTTAAAGCCAAATAACCCTTTTGTCAAGAGCAGTCAAGCACAATGTTCTCCAGTTCGTCGAGCCATGTTTTGGCTTCGGCGTCGCTGGGCATCCTCCAGTCGCCCCTTGGGGACAGGCCGACGGTACCCACTTTGGGTCCGTCGGGGAGGCAGGAGCGCTTGTACTGCTGGCTGAAAAATCTTTTATAGAACACCGTGAGCCACTTTTTTATGGTGTTCCTGTCGTACTTCCCTTCAAAAGCCTGGGCCGCCAGGAAGACGACTTTGGCCGGCGGCGCCCCGTACCTGACCACGTGGTACAGGAAAAAGTCGTGGAGTTCATAGGGGCCTATAATGTCCTCGGTCCTCTGACTGATGCGGCCCTCCGCGTCAGGAGGAAGAAGCTCCGGCGTTATCGGCGTATTGAGTATTTTAAGGAGCACCTCTCTTGTCCTCCCGTCCGCCATGTTGTCCGCAGCCCACCGCACCATATGGATGACCAGGGTCTTGGGTACGCCGCTGTTTACGCCGTACATGGACATATGGTCCCCGTTGTATGTGCACCAGCCAAGGGCCAGTTCCGACAAGTCGCCTGTGCCTATTGCCAGCGCCCCTGTCTTGTTGGCTATATCCATTACTATCTGGGTTCTCTCCCTGGCCTGGGCATTTTCATAGGTCACATCGCAGACACCAGGGTCATGGCCTATGTCCTTAAAGTGCTGCAGGCAGGCAGCCTTTATGTCAATCTCCAGCAGGTCCGCGCCTGTGCCCCGTATCAGTTCAATGGCATTGCCGTAAGTCGTGCTGGTGGTCCCGAAGCCGGGCATTGTAACAGCCTTTATGTTCTTCCTTTCAATCCCCAGGATGTCAAAGGTTTTTGCTGTCACCAGCAGGGCAAGGGTGGCGTCCAGGCCGCCTGACACGGCCACCACTGCATGCCTTAAGCCCGTATACTCCAAACGCTTGGCCAAGCCCGCGGTTTGAATCTCAAATATCTCCCTGCACCTTTCGTCCCTCTCCTTTTTATCGGCCGGGACAAAGGGATGGGGCTCAACATCTCTTCTCAGCTTTTCAATGCCGACTTCCTTAAACTCAAAGGGTATTTTTCGAAAAGCGCGGGCGTCCGGAATTTCCATAAGACTTGCGTTCCTCATCCTGTGGGAGGCCATTCTCTCAACGTCAACATCGGCGATTATGAGCTGCTCCTCCCTCCGGAACCTCTCAGACTCCCGGATAACTTTTCCGTTTTCGGCGATGATGGAGTGACCACTGAACACCATATCGGTGGTGGATTCATCCACGCCGGCAGATGAATACACATATCCCGCAAAACACCTGGCTGACTGCTGCTTTACCAGTTCCCTGCGGTATTCATTCTTTCCCACTGTCTCACTGCCGGCCGCCAGGTTAAAAATAAGCGTCGCTCCGGCCACCGCCTGGTGTGAAGACGGCGGCACAGGCGCCCACAGGTCTTCGCCTATCTCCAGGCCGAAGCACACATTTTTGCCGCTGTCGGAGCAAAACAGCAAATCGGTTCCGAAGGGGACGGCATGCCCGTTTAACACAACTGTATCACTTAAGGCCTTCCTGCCCGGCGCAAACCACCTCTCCTCACTGCAACCGCCGGACCCCGGGATATACTGCTTGGGAACAACGCCAAGCACCCTGCCCCGCTGTATAACCGCACCGCAGTTGAAGAGCCGGCCGTCGGCATAGACAGGGAGGCCCGTTATTGCTATTATGCCGGTATCTCTTGTTTTATCGCAGATGTCGCCCAGCCGGCGGGCCGCTTCCCTTATCAGCGCCTGCTGGCGGAACAGGTCGCCGCAGGTACAGGCCGTTATGGAAAGTTCAGGGAACACTATTATCCGCGCTTTCTCTTTTTCCGCGTCCCGTATCATTTTTATAAGCTGTTCGCTGTTAAACCCGCAGTCGGCCACCCTAAGCCTCGGCACCGCGGCGGCCACCCTCACAAAACCGTAATCCATAAAATCACCTGTCCGCTTCCCTTTGTAATTTCATTATACCACCATGCCCACCTCCCGAAAAGCGAGTGTCAACGGGTAAGCTTATCAACGGGTGTACAGGACAAAAATC
>JAKOSZ010000347.1 GCA_029776555.1 Bacillota bacterium
CCCCCGGCCCATTAATTGAGGTCACAAACCGGGCAGCCATGGCTGAACCTCTGCCGCTTCCTTTCCTTAAGACTTTTCCAGCTGGTTCCTGGCGGTGTCGGCCACCACGCTGTACACTTCACTTAAGGGTATGCCGGACTTCACGGCAATGCTCCTCACATCCTCGTATTCCGGCGCCAGTTTTTTCACATCGCCCGCCGACGCCACTTTAACCCTTACCTCTCCAAAGCGGGTGCTTACCTTTACAATCTCCCTGTCCAGCCTGTACCTTTGCAGCCCGCTCCTTCTCACCCCAAGGGTGGAGGTCTCCCTCATGAGTATGTCCACCAGCCTCTTTTCATCCTCCTGCTTGCAAAGCACCGTAAGCATCACCGCAGGCCGGTTTTTCTTCATGTACACCGGGGTGTAGTAGACATCCAGGGCCCCCGCCTCCATGAGCCTCTCAAAGGTATAGCCCAGCACTTCGGGGCTCATGTCGTCCAGGTTTGTCTCCAGCATCATCAGCTCTTCCATGAGCCAGTTCCTCTCCTGCAGCCTTCCCAAAACCACTCTCAGGGCATTCAGCCGGCCGGTGTCCCTCTTCCCCATGCCGTAGCCCACCCGGTCTATAATCATGGCGGGCATGGCGCCGAAGTCCTGGGCCAGGCATTTAATCAGCCCCATTCCCGTGGGAGTCACCAGCTCGGTGTCAATGTCCTCCTGGATAAAGGGAATCCCGCTGCCCGACAGCATCTCCAGCACGGCGGGAACCGGCACCGGTATAATTCCGTGCCGGGATTTCACAAAGCCTTTTCCGTCGTGGAGGGGCGATGAAACAACCCTGTCCACGCCCAGCAGGTCCAGGCAGATTAGCGTCCCCACCACGTCTACAATGGAATCCAGGGTCCCTGCCTCGCGGAAGTGAACTTCATCGATGCTCTTGTTATGTACTTTGGCCTCAGCCCTGGCTATTTCCCTGAAAACCTTTTTGCTCAACTCTTTTACTTTTGTATTAAGAGCGCTGGTGTCAATTATCAATTCAATATCCCTTAAATTTCTGCCGTGATGGTGCTGATGCTGATCTTCCCCGCTGTGGTGATGATGGTCCCCTTTCTCTTCCTCCACAATCACATTGACATCGGTGCCCCTTATCCCGTGCCTCACCACGGTATCAATATCAATCCTGTAGCCGCCAAGGCCCAGTTTGCCCAGCTCCCGCCGGAAAGCCTCCTGGTCAACTCCCAGGTCCAGCAGGGCCCCCAAGGCCATATCCCCGCTTATGCCCGAAAAACAGTCAAAATACGCCAGTTTCACCCGCAATACCTCCTATCACAGGCCGCTGCCCCTCAGTTCTTTCCTGGGCTTCATTGGAACCTGTCATCGCTTTTACCGTAACCGGCTCTTTACAGCCTGTTGAACATGGGCCAGGTATCCCGCCCCAAAGCCGTTGTCTATGTTTACGACGCCTATACCGCAGGCGCAGCTGTTCAGCATTGTCAAAAGGGCCGAAAGGCCGCCGAAACCGGCGCCATAGCCAACGCTGGCGGGCACGGCTATGACCTTGTCGGTTTTTTTCCTCCCCTTTTTTCACAACCACAACCCGGGCGGTGTCATAGTACAAGGCCCCGTCCACCGCTTCGCATATGCCCCGGTACACCTCCGGCGATGCCCTGGTGGCCATGACGCTGCTGCCTCCGTCGTCCAGGCGCTTTACTATCTCTTTAGCCTCTCCGGCTTTTCATGCCTTTCCATTTTCCCCTCTCCGGCTTCTTCCGGGAACCAGGCCCGCTTTTTTCAAGCCTCCCCTTTACCGGCAGGGCCGGAGTCCTCGCTTGGTAAAAATCTTCAGGGCTTGTCCCGTCAATCACCGCTTTACTGCTTCCTGGCCGCCTCCCAGGCCAGGTAGGCGTTAATGAAACCGTCCAGCTCCCCGTCCATAACCGCCTGGACATTCCCTTCTTCATGGCCGGTCCTGTTGTCCTTTACCAGCGTGTAGGGGCAAAAGACGTAAGACCTTATCTGGTTCCCCCAGGCTATATTCACGTAGGCGCCCTTTAAGTCCCCGATTTTTTCCTTCTGTTCCTTCTCTTTCAGTTCCAGGAGCTTTGCCTTAAGTATCCTCATGGCGGTCTCCCGGTTCTGCATCTGGGAGCGCTCGTTCTGGCAGGAAACCACGATCCCGGTGGGGATATGGGTTATCCTTACCGCCGATTCGGTCTTGTTTACATGCTGGCCGCCGGCGCCGCTGGACCTGAAGGTGTCTATTTTGATGTCCGCCGGGTTTATCTCCACCTTTATCTCGTCATCCAGTTCCGGAACCACGTCCACCGAAGCAAAAGAGGTATGCCTTCTTTTGGCCGCATCGAAAGGGGAAATCCTGACCAGCCTGTGAACCCCCTTCTCGGACTTTAGGTAGCCATAGGCGTTTTCGCCGGTCACCCTGAAGGTGACGCTCTTTATTCCGGCCTCTTCGCCGTCCAGCAGGTCCAGGGTGGACACCTCATAGCCCTTATTTTCACACCAGCGGGTGTACATCCTGTAGAGCATTTCAACCCAGTCCTGGGCTTCGGTACCTCCAGCTCCCGCATGGAGGGTGAGTATGGCGTTCTTCCTGTCGTAGGGGCCTGACAGGAAGGTCTCGATTCTAAGGGTGTAATAGCTGTTCTTTAAATTTAACAGGCCCTCTCTTATCTCCGGGAGAACCGATTCGTCCTGTTCCTCCAGGGCAATGCGGCTTAAAGTCAAAAGGTCCTCATGGAGAGACTTAAGACTCAGAAACTTATCCGCTTTCTCCTTCAGGGCTTTTATTCTCTGGAGCACTTTCTGGGAATTCTCCAGGTCATTCCAAAAAGCAGGGTCTGCGGACTTTTGTTCCAGCTCCCCTATTTCAGCAAGAATTCCCTCCGTGTCAAAGAGAAACCCCCATTTCCTCTATGCTCTCTTTCATTCCTTCAAGCTCAGTTATCACCTGTTCAAGTTCTACCAAAAAAACCATCCTCCTGTTAAAAATCAAGGGCTGAAAACTAGCCCCGTCTTTAAAATTCTGTTTTTTCGGTCTTCCGGTTAAGCCGGAACCGCGGCGTTCCAAAATGCCTTAACCGTGCCAGTTAAATATAGCACAAGGAAGGCTTTTTTTCAAGCTGCGGCATTGGGAAAGCCGGTCCGGCTCTCTCCTCTAAAATCTGAATATGCCCCTTCTCCTTAAAAGCTCCCGTATCAGAAGTATGGCTACGAGGTCCCTCAACAGCCTCCTGCCTCCTAACGCAAAACCAAACTGCCTGTCATGGTGCTCTTCCATATCCTTAAGCTCGGGGTCACCCATTTCCGCAATACAGTCCATGAAAATCCTCTCCACCATGGCATCAACGGCCTGTCTGCTGGGGTGAGGGAAAAATGCCGGATTGCCGGGCACGTCATAAACCGCGCACATGTCTCTTATCCTGGGGTAGACCCGGTAGTAAATCTCCGGGTACATGCTTTCCAGGTTCTCAGCGGGCCATCCCATCCAGGGCATGGCGCCAAAACCCGGAGACATGGTCTGAAAATACGGACAACTATCCACGTAACATCCTCCTTTCAGCTTTCTCCTGTATTATATGACCCAAAAGAGGAAGAGGTTACGTTTTCCGTTGTTACGTTTACCTATCAGCCCGGCTTTTCAAGGGCCCCGTTGAGGCTGTTATAAAACGAACCTGTTAATTGCGTGGGCCACCCCGTCCTGGTCCTCCGTCAGCGTGACATAATCAGCCGCCTTTTTTAAGAGCTCCGCGGCGTTTCCCATTGCCACCCCGAGGCCGGCATACTTTATCATGTCCAGGTCATTTTCGTTGTCACCGATTGCCATCGTCTTTTCCAGCGGAAGGCCAAAGTGGTTTGACAGGAACTTCAGGGCTTCTCCCTTGTTCACTCCGGCCTTTTGGACCTCAAAGTTGTTGTCGCCGGAACTGGTCACAGTCAGCGAACTTATCATGCCGGCCTTTTGCCTGGCCGCCTTAAGTTCCTCCGGGCGCTCCGATATGGCCCTGATTAATAATATGGGCCGGGGGTCCTCTTCTATTGCCTTTAAGGCGTTGTCCACCACTATCACGTCCACTCTCCTGTCTTCCGGCAGCGACTTGTTTGTCTCCATGTAGAAGAGGGTGGAATAGGCCAGCTTCTCCGAGTATATGGTATCCCC
>JAKOSZ010000348.1 GCA_029776555.1 Bacillota bacterium
ATGTTGTGCACTTTCCCCATGAACAGGATGCTTCCGGTTATGTCGTCGGCGATGATGAAGACAAAGGGCCGGTCGGCAATGAAAGTGTGAGGCTCCGCAAAGGCTGTTAACCTTACTTCTACTACGGTGGCCGCCGCGGCTTCGCTGCCTTCTTCATTGACTTCAATCACCGCCTTGTGGAGCACACTGCTGATGCAAGTGTTTTCGCGGATGCCTGAAAAATCGGCTGCCATCGAGAAGGCTTCTCCCATCCCCAGGGCTTCCAGGCTGTCCTTCAGTTCCCTGATGCCGTATTCCATTTTAAAGCGAGGCAGTCTGAGTTGCACCTCGTCAACTTCCGATATGCTTTCCTTTATGGTCTTCCACATTTCCATGTCCAGGTCCTCAATAAAATCATTGATGGACACCGATTCATCCGGCAGGATGCAGTACATGGCCACTTTCCCGCTGCCGTAGGGGAGCCTGACGGCTTTAAAACCGTCGCCCTGGCCGTATTCGGTTTTCCCGTTCCTGCTCATCATCATGACTTCCACGGTGCTGCCGTCTCCCGCGTGAAACTGGGCGGGGTAGGTGTCCTTCTCTTCAAAGCGGTTAGTCCAGCTGCCCTTGAAGTAAATGGCGTTGATCAGGTACATGATGACATCCCGGGGTATTGGAGGTTCAATCATCTTTTCAATCTTCTTTTTTGTGGCGTTGGATATCCAGCGGTTGATTTCATCAGCAGCACCGGGCTTTGAGAAGTCTAGGGCGGTGGATCGGGCATTGAAAACCTCCTTGTTGACCTTAAGGAACTCTTCCTTAACCGGTTCGCCCTCCCTGACCCACAGGGAATTGCTTATGTTGAGCTCGACCTTCTTATCCAGCTTTTCCAGGTAGGGGATTAAGTTCTTATAGCTCTCATTGAGTTTTGCGTCATCAATTCCCTCATACCTCAGGGCCTTTGCCATGGCTTCCCTTGTTGTAGACCTGGCTCCCTGGTAGGTCATGGCCAGGGCAGTGGATATGCTCAAGGGGGATATGAAGATATTCCCGTCCCCGTCTTCCCTGCTCAGCTGCCTGAAAATGTCGAAGGCGAATCGGGAGTTGGCATCAACGACCTCCACGCTGACTTTGTCTATATTATAAGAGCTAACACCGCCTAAAAGCGGAAGATGGGCGGAACAGCCAGCCAGTAGGCCTGTTAACATTACAGCGCACAGAAATACGCAAAGACACTTAACCATGACATCATCTCCTTTTGCTTCTTAGGTGCAACCATGGAATCATCTCCTTCGCTTCTTTGACGCAGGTGCAGACGCTTTTGTTTCAGTGGGTAGGGGAAGGGGGAGAGGGTAAAGGCAAGGAAAGCAGGATGCTTTGCGAAAAAGCGTACAGCGATAAAAAATTAAAGGTATGGGGAGTACAGGGCTTAATTCAGCAGAACCATCTCCGAACCTACAAGGGGGGTGCTGGGATGAAGTTATATTTTCATGTCAGGGCAGAATCCCGGCTTTATGTCTCTCTTGACATAAGCATCGGCCTGTTGACTGAGACTATATGGCTGGATAGGATACATTTACTGAAAAGACGAGACAAGCGCCCCAGGACTATCTCCAAACCTGCATAACCAGGGGGACGGTTCCTTTGGTTAGACAAACCAAAGGAACCGTCCCCCTGGTTTAACCAAAGGAACCGTCCCCCTGGTTTTCTGAATTCAACCAGCAGATGAGGGAAAAATAAACCGATGGTGGAGAAAAAGCAACTAACAGTATCTTCTACCCCCGGTTTTTTTGATTTATTATGATAACAGTCAAATTGAAAGGAGTGATTCCCAATGACCTTTTCACTGGGGAAGAAGATTTTTGAACTGAGAAAGGAAAAAGGAATGACCCAGGAAGAGCTGTCCCAAAAACTCGGAGTTTCGCCCCAGGCTGTCTCAAAGTGGGAAAATGACCTGTCCTACCCCGACATCATGCTTTTGCCGGAGATCGCCAAGCTCTTCGGCGTAACGGTGGATGAGCTTTTTTCCGAGACGCCTAAAAAGGAAGTAGGTTATCTGCCAGAAAACCAGAGAAAGAGCTTTGACGAATTGGTATTGAAGATAATTGTGGATTCGGCTCGCGGTGACAATGTCCGCATGAATATTCCCCTGCCTCTTATCAAGATAGCCATTGAGATGGGGATGAAGATGCCGGGCGTTTCCGGAAATGATGTGCTGAAAGACATTGACATTGACCAGGTTCTGGCCCTGGCCGAAAAGGGTTTTATCGGCAAACTGCTTGAGGTTGAAAGTGCCGAAGGAGACACTGTTGAGATTGTAGTGGAGTAAGAGGCCGGCGAGATTCCATAAAGCCGCCGGCAGCCCAGCAATTCACGATTGTAAAGGATTGAGAGGGGAAGCCGCATGAAAATATATATAAAATCGCCGGGCACGATAACCGTCAGGCTGATATTCCCAACTCGCATGCTGTTCAACCGGCTTACCGCGGCCATCGCGGAAAAACTCCTAAAAGAGCATGCCGCACTGTTTAAAGATGCCGATATCAGTTCCGCTGACCTGCGCCGCCTGGCCAGGGAAGTCAACCGCATGAAAAAGAAGCATCCGCACCTTTGCCTTGTACATGTGGAAAGCGCCGGCGGCGATATCGTTAAAATATACCTGTAATGCCTTATCGCAGCAAATACTGCAAGAGGGCAAATCAAATCCGGAACAGCCAGATTGTAAGAGCTTTGGAATTGTGACATGAGCCCTTTGAGGCTAAAAACGGGAAGAAAAGGGAATGGGTATGGATAAGATTCTTGAAAGGGGCAAAACATAATTGCCCTTGGGAATGTGCTTGAGCGGGATGAAGAGGCCATCAGGAAGCTGCGTCGGTAATCGGCCTGAATAAAGTGATTGCCGACCTCCCCAACGGAATGGACACATGGCTTGGGAAAATCAAGGAAAACGGCGTGGACCTGTCCGGCGGACAGTGGCAGAGGGTGGCCATTGCCAGGGGATTTTTCCGGGACCACAATGTGATTGTCCTCGATGAGCCTACAGCCGCCATAGACCCCTACGAGGAAACCAGGGTTTACAACCGCTTCGCGGAAATATCCCGGGGCAAAACGGCGGTTATAGTTACCTATCGCCTGGACTCGGTAAAACTGGCCGACCGCATCGTTGTGATGAAGGAGGGGAAGTGGTGCAGATTGGCACCCATGAGGAACTGATGGCAGTGGACGGGGAATACAGGCGCCTTTATACTGCCCGGGAGCAGTGGTACAGGGACGAGGCCCAGACGGCCTAGCAGGGGAGAAGGCCGAAGGGAAAGCACGAAAAGGGGACTTAAAACATGGCGAAAGCAGTGGGGAACAAATGAAGATTGAAAGGCCCAGGTGAGGAGGTGCCGGAGGCCGAAAGGGCCAGGTGATGAATTAGAGATCGAACATGGCAAGTGAGGTATTGAAAGTCGAAAGGGGCAGGTGAATTATCGAAGAATGAAAGGCTCAGGCGAGGTATTGATGGCTGAAAGGGACAGGAGAGGTATTGAAGGCCGAAAGGGACAAGTGAAGAATAGAAGCCCGAAAGTGGGATGTGATGTATTGAAAGCTAAAAGGGCCAGAGAAAGTATTGAAGCCGAAAGGTCAAGGTAAAGCATTGAAGACTGAAAGGACTAAGCGAGGTATCGGAGGCCGGAAAGGCCAGGTGGAGTGTTGAAGACCGAAAGGTCCAGATGAAGTATTGTAGATTTAAAGGGTCAGGTAAGGTATTGAAACCGAAAGGTCCATGTGAGGATTGGCGGCGGAAAGGCCCAGACAGCCCGCTGTTCCAACACAAGCGGGAGGCTTTATCATCGCAGGCAGACGACTGTTCCATCCCGGGCAGGCTACTCTTCCATCGTAGATTGGCGGCTGTTCCATCTCGGGCGAGCGGCCCTGAAAATAAAAAACGGCGAAAAGCAGTGATAATTTTTAATTGACCATACTGCAAGATAATAGTTTATTTAAACCGCCCCAGCCGGTGACAGGAAGGTTTAAATCAGCAAATTCGGCGGTTTTAATTGCAGGGTTTTCCGAATATAATAGGATAAAGCGAGCAAACAATTACTGGCAATTGCTGCAATATTCAGCCTCCGCGCTTTTCAGGCGGCAAGGCTTGAAAAACTGAATACGGGTAAAAAGCTGATATTCCCAAATACCCTGAAAAAGGTATTTGGGGCTTATTTTTATTAAATCAGAAACAAGGTGTTAACATGGAACAGGAAAGCCAACCGCTTACGGTGGGTTTGACCTACAACCTGAAGAAGGGCATAGGGTCAGATGTGGAAGACATTGAGGCGGAATACGACAGCATGGACACGGTGCTGGCCATAAAAAATGCCCTGGAGAAAGGGGGCTGCAAGGTCGAACTCCTGGAAGCCGACACCGGGCTGTTTGAAAAACTGAGCCGGGTGAGGGTTGACATCGTTTTTAACATTGCAGAGGGAACCCGCGGCAGAGGCAGGGAAGCTCAGGTGCCTGCCCTTTTGAATTTCTACGGCATTCCCTTCACCGGTTCCGATGAAACCACTCTTTGTATTTCCCTGGACAAGGCCCTGGCCAAAAGACTGCTCAGCTCTTATAAAATCAGGACTCCCGGGTATCAGGTCATTTCCGATGAAAAGACCCCTCTTAAAAACAGGAAGTTTCCGCTGATTATAAAGCCTAACGCCGAGGGCTCCAGTAAAGGCATTTCTGGGGCGGCCCTGGTCCATAACCCCGATGAGCTCAAAAAAGAGCTTAAGGAAAAAATTCGGATTTACGGCCAGCCCTTCCTGGTGGAGGAGTTTATCGAAGGAAGGGAGTTCACCGTGGGCATTGTGGGCAACGGCGCCGAGACGAAAGTGTTTCAGCCCATGGAGATCGTGTTTGTGGATAAAGAGGCAAGCCGTGGGATATACAGTTTCCAGGTCAAGAGAGATTTTAAGAGATACGTCCGCTATGTCTGCCCGCCGGAGCTTAAGGCTTCCCTGATAAAAGAGATGATGGACACGGCAGGAAAGGTGTACAGGGTACTGGAGTGCAGGGATTTCGCCAGGGTGGACTTCCGGATGGCTTATGACAACAGGCTGTATTTCATTGAGATAAACCCTTTGCCGGGTCTTTCTCCCGGCTACAGCGACTTTCCCATGCTGGCGGAGTTTAACGGCGTGGATTATGACCGGCTGATACTGACCATATTAAACAGCGCCCTTAAGAGGTATGGGATGAGACCTTTAGGGCCGGCCTCAGCCGGCAGCTTATAATTTTTATAATGGAAGTGTATGCTATGAAAGACCATAGAGAATTTGCGGTCTGGGAAAAGGTGACGGAAGAGCAGTGGAACGACTGGAAGTGGCAGGTGAGGAACAGGATAACAAAGGTTGAGCAGCTGGAGAAGATAATAGACATGTCCCGGGAAGAGAGGGAGGGGGTAAGAAGGTGCCTGGAGAGGTTCAGGATGGCCATAACGCCTTACTACTGCACCCTGATGGACCCTTCAGACCCGGGCTGTCCCATCAGGGCCCAGGCAATTCCATCCCTAAAGGAGCTGGAGGACCGGGGGACCGGTTCCATGGACCCCCTCCACGAGGAAGATGAATCCCCGGTGGAAAACCTGGTGCACAGGTACCCGGACCGGGTGCTGTTCCTGGTCACCCGCAGCTGCGCCGCCTATTGCAGGCACTGCACCAGGAGGAGGATGGTAGGGGAAGAGGACTTCTCGATAAGCGAGGAGAAGCTTAAAAAGGCCCTTGATTATATCAGGGGCAACAGGGCCGTCAGGGATGTGCTCATCTCCGGCGGAGACCCCCTGATGATGAGTGACGGTTACCTTGAGCACATAATCTCAAGCCTTCGCCGGATACCCCATGTGGAGGTAATAAGGATTGGCACCCGGGCGCCGGTGGTCCTCCCCATGAGGATTACCCCGGAGCTTTTAAACATGCTCAGGAAATACCACCCCATATGGATAAACACCCATTTCAACCACCCGAAGGAGATAACGGCTGCCTCCGCAGCCGCCTGCGAGAGGATCGTGGACGCCGGGATCCCCCTGGGCAACCAGAGCGTCCTTTTAAGGGGTGTCAACGACAGCCTCCCGGTGTTAAAAGAGCTCTTTACCAAGCTTGTAAAAATCCGGGTCAGGCCCTACTACCTCTACCAGTGCGACGACGTAAAGGGGATCGGGCATTTCAAAACCCCGGTGGAAAAGGGCATGGAGATCATGAGAGGCCTAAGGGGATACATATCGGGATTTGCGGTGCCCGCTTTCGTCATTGACGCTCCGGGGGGAGGGGGCAAGATACCCGTAAACCCCCGGTATGTAATCGGGATGGACCATGACAGGGTGGTCATGGTAAACTACAGGGGAGATATTTACACTTATACCAATGTATCGGATGAGGGGGATACTTAGGAGGAAGGGTTTTATGAGTGTAAGGACTTCCCGGGAGCTGTCACGGATACTGGCTTCCATAGACGGCAGGGGCTACAAGGCTTACCAGGACCTGCGGGGCGAATACCAGTTCCAGGGCTATACCCTCCACATTGACCATGTGCAGGGGGACCCGTACGCTCCGCCGTCCAAGGCCAGGGTCAGCCTTCCCATGGAACTGGCGGGCTTTCCCCTGGAGATGTTCGATAAGCCCCATAAGAGGATAGCGGTGGTGGATTTTCTCACCAGGGCTTTTCACGAGGGAATAAAGGAATGTTACAGGGGGCCCGGCAGCGGCAGGCAGAGGTGCATCTTTATAGACAGCTGCGGCCAGGAAATGCTGGACAGGACTTCCATCCTCATAAACGAGAAACGGCTGGAGGCAAGGTTCGAGATAGAGCTTCCGGCGGCGGGGAGGAGAATCCAGGGGAGGGAGGCCGCCTGGATATTTTTAAGCGCCCTGCCCTTTATCATAAACAGGTCCCTCCTGTACAAAAACGTGGACAGGGAGGCCTTGAAAAGACACGTCCAGCTGGCGGAAGAGCAGGCCTGCATTAGGGAAGAGCTTGCGAGAAGGGGGCTTGTGGCCTTTGTGGCCAATGGCTCCATACTTCCCAGGGAGAGCGGCGTATCCGACAGGCCCATGGCTGACGGCGCCGTCCCCTTTAAGAGCCCTGAGTCCCTGGAAACAGAAATAGCCCTCCCCACCGGGAGAAGCATAAAAGGCATGGGAATACCCGGGGGAGTGACCCTCATAGTGGGCGGGGGCTATCACGGCAAATCCACCCTTTTAAAAGCCCTTGAACTGGGTGTGTACAACCACATACCCGGGGACGGAAGGGAGTACGTGATAACGAGGCAGGACGCGGTGAAAATCAGGGCCGAGGACGGGAGAAGCATTTGCAATGTCAACATTTCGGGCTTTATAGGCAAGCTGCCCAACGGCCAGGATACAAGCAGGTTTACCAGCGAGAACGCCAGCGGCAGCACCTCCCAGGCGGCCAACATAGTTGAAGCCCTGGAAACAGGGACGGGGCTTTTGCTGATCGACGAGGACACCTCGGCCACCAATTTCATGATAAGGGATGCCAGGATGCAAAGGCTGGTGGCGGGGGAAAAGGAGCCCATAACGCCCTTCATCGACAGGGTGCGCCAGCTTTACGCCGAACACGGCGTTTCCAGCATATTGGTGGTGGGCGGCTCGGGGGACTATTTTGACGTGGCGGACCTGGTCATAATGATGGACGAATACGTGCCCCGGGATGTGACCCAAAAGGCCTTTGAGATAGCCCGGGAGCTTGCCGCTGAGAGAGACAGACCGGCTGCCGCTTCCTTCGGCCCCATAACTCAGAGGATAGTTTTGAAGTCCAGTTTTCCATCGCCGGAAAAGGAGCTCAAAATCAAGGCAAAGGGACTTCACACCGTCCTCTGCGGGAAAATGCCCATTGATTTGTCCCAGCTGAGCCAGCTTACGGACACCAGCCAGACCAACTGCCTTGCGGTGATGCTCCAGTACTTTGTGAAAAAACTGGTGGACGGCAATACCAGCCTCTCCCGGACCATAGACAGGCTTTACAGGCTGATAGAGGAGAAAGGACTGGACGCTGTTTCCCCCTATACCGGTCACCCGGGCAACCTGGCCCTGCCGCGGAAACATGAATTCGCCGCCATGATAAACCGCTGCCGGGACCTTAAAGTCAGGCAGGAAGGCCAATGAATTTCCGGGCGGATGGAATGTGTGAAAGTTCCCAATAAGGCTTTACTGGGAAGGCGGCTTGATCTGCCCGTACAGAACGGCCGCCTTTAAGTATTGTTAAAAGCTTAAGGAAAGGGCGCTGACTGCGCTGATTAGACGGTTTGAAGTTCTCAATAAGGCACCAGGAAGGCGGCTGAAACTGTCCATACATAACAGCCGCCTTTATTTTTTGTTGAAAGCCCTGGAAGACGGGCGCTGACTACCTCGTCACCTGACAAGTATTAAAAGGCAGGCGGGAAGGCGATGGGCCGAAGCTGCCCCAGCGGCAAGAAGCGAAGCTTTCAGTTTCATTTTAAGCAAGAAGCTGATTGGTTCTGTCAGGGTGGGGAAGCCTTTCTGCCGGGGCGGGGAAGCCTTTCCACCAGAACGGGGAAGCCTTTCACCGGGGCGGAGAAGCCTTGGAAGTTCTCTTTTTAGTTTAATCAGGGGGTGACCTTTGTTACAAAAACTTAGTTTAATCAGGAGGGTGATCTGCTTTTATAAAAACGTGGGATGGCTTTTCATC
>JAKOSZ010000349.1 GCA_029776555.1 Bacillota bacterium
AGAATTGAAACAGTATCACTTTACAAAAGTAACTTCCATGTTTCACATTTTCCTTGATTTGCAAAACTTAATTCCGCTGTCTATGATTTTGGGGTGGAATTTACTTTTTCAAATGACGCCTGTCTTAAAACCCCTTGAATTTTATATCTCCCCCTTGCAATATTCCTTTTATTAGTTTATAATATTGCATAGGTCAAAGATAGTCAAAATCAGTAAAGAACGGGTTTAGGAATGAGGTGGTAATGATGGCGAGATTGAGTGATCTTATTGAAGCTTTTATAAAGCAGATGATCAGCGATACCGACGGCGTCATAGAGATCCAGAGGAATGAGCTGGCCAGCCAGTTCAATTGCGTACCATCTCAAATAAACTACGTTATAGATACGAGGTTTACGGTTGAGAAAGGCTACTATGTGGAGAGCAGGCGCGGCGGCGGCGGTCACATACAGATAAGGAGGGTAAACGTTACGGGAAAAGCCGGCTACCTTATGCATATAATAACTTCTATGGGTAATAATTTATCACAGCATTCAGCCAACATTTTCATAAATAACTTTGTGGATTACGAGGCCATATCCCCCAAGGAAGGGATGCTGCTCAAAGCGGCGGTAAGCGATAAAGCCCTTTCCGGTGTGCCTCTTCCCGAAAGGGACGCGGTTAGAGCCAGCATACTCAAAAACATGCTTATGAGCCTTGTTTCATGAGGGCTCTTTCTTTAATTGACGCTTAATAAAAGGACACAACCTTAAGGTTTTCGGGGATCGGTTAAAAGTGTCGGTTTCAGTTTCAGACAAAAAAGCGCTGGGCCGGAAGAAAGGAGGAAGGGCCCAATGTTGTGTCAGAACTGTCAGAAAAGGGTTGCCAAAGTGCATTTCACCCATGTGGTAAATGGCATTAAGACGGAGATGTACCTGTGTGAGCAGTGCGCCAGTGAAAAGGGTCAAAGCGGTATCGGTCAATTCAGCGTAAACGACTTCCTGGCGGGTCTTATGGGTACGGGCTTTGGCCAGCCGGAGGGCTATGTGGACTTGCCTCACGAAGAGCGGCTTGTGTGTGAAAAGTGCGGAATGACCTTTGAAGAATTCCAAAGGGCAGGCAAACTTGGCTGCGACAATTGTTACAGGATATTCGCAGGCAGGTTGAAGCCCCTTCTTAAAAGGCTGCACGGCAGCAGCCAGCATAACGGGAAGAAGCCGGAGAGAGCCTTAAAGGAAGACAGGGCTTTAAAAGAGATAGAGCGCCTTAAGGAACAATTGAACAAGGCCGTTGAAAAGGAGGAATATGAAAAAGCGGCAGAAATTCGCGACAAAATAAAGGAACTGGAAAGCAGGGGAAGCTGAATCCCGGAAGCCTGATAGCTGGAGGTGGGTTTATGTTTGGAAAGCAGGACGGGAAAGCCCCGGAGCTGGATGTGGCGGTGAGCAGCAGGGTCCGGCTTGCGCGAAACTTAAAATCATTTTCATTTCCGGTTAAGCTGGGAAGAGAACAGGCTAACAGGGTTTTAGAAACGGTGAAAAAAGCAGTAGTGGGCAACACTAAGCTTTTTGACGGCAATATGATGTTTATGGACATGAGCGGTTTGTCCCCCGTAGATAAACAGGCCCTGGTGGAGAGGCACCTTGTGAGCCCCGACCTGGTTGAAAAGCAGTATGGAGCCGGCGTGCTGGTCAGCAGGGATGAGACTGTAAGCATCATGGTGAATGAAGAGGACCACTTGAGGATACAGTGCCTGTTTCCGGGCATGCAGGTGCATAAAGCCTGGAAGCTGTGCGACCATATAGATGACGTGCTGGAACAGGAACTGGGGTTTGCATACGACAGTGAGCTGGGATACCTCACCTGTTGTCCCACCAACGCCGGCACGGGCATCAGGGCTTCTGTGATGCTCCACCTGCCGGCACTGGCCATGACCGGCTATATTAACAGGCTGCTGGAGGCCTGCGGTAAACTGGGAGTGGCTGTCAGAGGCCTGTATGGGGAGAACACCGAGGCGTCGGGTTACATGTTCCAGGTATCCAACCAGGTAACCCTTGGCCGCACGGAGGAGGAAATAACCGAGGGCATATGCAATGTGGCCGGCCAGATTATCGAACAG
>JAKOSZ010000350.1 GCA_029776555.1 Bacillota bacterium
ATACTCAGGGAGTACTGGGTCAATATCGGCGGCAACAAGGTGTCCGACCTGACCAGCAATCCTGCTTTTCCCGACTATCCTACAGGCATCAGCGAGGAGACCAGCTTTGAGGCTCCCGCTGACTGGGGTGACAACTACGGCCAGCGCATGAGGGGCTATCTCTACCCTGATATAAGCGGAGAATACACCTTCTGGATCTGCAGTGATGACGCCAGCGAACTGTGGCTCAGCACGGACGAAGACCCGGACAACAAGGTAAAAATTGCCTGGCAGGATTCCTGGGCCCCGCAGGGACAGTGGGAGAAGGAAGCCAACCAGAAGTCCCAGCCCATATTCCTCGAAGGCGGGAAGAAATACTATATTGAAGCCCTGCACAAGGAGGCCAATGGCGGGGACCACCTGGCCGTGGCCTGGAAGGTTGGCCAGGGTGCCCAGGAGATAATCCCGGGAGAATACCTGTCGCCGTACTACGGAGATCTGCCTGAAGACACCGAGCCTCCTACCGCTCCTGAAAACCTGAGAGTGGTCAGTGTGACCCCTAACTCGGTGACCCTTGAGTGGGATCCCTCCAGTGATAACGTGGCCGTTACCCAGTACGAGGTGTTCAGAGACTCGCAGCCTGCGGGCACTACCGTAGACACCGTGTTTACAGTAACCGGCCTCACGCCTGGAACCCAGTACATCTTCACTGTAAAGGCCAAAGACAGTGTTGGCAATACATCGCCTGAAAGCAATGCCGTTACGGTTACTACCATGGAAGAACCGGACGAAGACGTCCTGGCCTTTGACAACTTTGACTATCCGGTAAGTCCCCTTGATGGGGTAAACAGTGGGTATGGCTGGGCGGCCGGATGGCATGTGCAGAGTAACATCACTACACAGCCGGGATACGGCATAAGTGATGAAAACCCGTTAAGCTACGGCGATCTGAAGGTTTCGGGCAACTATGCCGTGGGCGGAAGGGATTACCTGACAGCCGGAAGGCTGCTTGATATCAGTGCCGACGGGCCTTTTGGAGATTACCTGAAGGATGTATCGCCGGGCGGAGATGGGAGCCAGATGCTCATCGGAGCCGACGGGAAGACCCTCTGGATAAGCGCCCTGCTCCGCAAAGAGACCAGCGACAATGAAAGGCTTGCCATTACGCTTCATCCGAGCCATATTGCCTGGTACGCGGAATCGCCGGTGGTTGCCGCAGGTTATTTCGGAGAAGAATCCAACAGCGAGGGACAGAGGTACTGGACTTTGAGGATCGGAAGCGATGTCCACCACCTGACCCAGGTGCCTGTCCAAACCGGTGAGACGGTACTCCTGGTGCTGAAACTGGAGTTCGGGTCACCCAGCTGGGTAAGCCTCTATGTAAATCCTGAGCAACTGGGAGGGGAAGAACCGGATAACCCGGACATAACTGCCGAAATCGAGTCCTCAGCTGCCTTCAGAGGCCTTACCTTCTATGGCGGAAACGGCCCGGGCAAAGGCTCCGTTGATGAAATACGCTTTGGCAGGACCTACGCTTCGGTGACGCCCGTGGAGGAGGTCCAGCCTGAAGTACCTTCTACCTCCATAACAGGAAGCGATTCGGTAGAAGCGGGCCAGGAGATCACCTTTGACATCGGGCTGACCGGAACCGCCGGTGTGTATGCCCATGACATTACCCTGAGCTACGATCCTGACCTCCTGGAGTTCGTAAAGGTTGAACCGGCCATTGACGATGTGTTGATAGCGGGATTTGACGCCGGGCAGGCGGGAGTAGTCAGGGTGTTGTCAGTGAATATAAATGCCTTAGCGGAAGGCACCCAGCTGCTCAAAGTCACCTTTAAGGCTAAGAGTGTCAGCCAGGCGGTAAACGCCACGGTGTCAATTACCGAAGCCGACCTTGGTCTGGCGCCCCAGGGCGGTGTTGCGGCGGCCCTGACTTCTGAAAAGACCATAGCTATAAATGTTCCGATTTATATACCTGAGGGCGATATTAACAGGGACGGCACGGTAAACATTGTGGACGTAGCCCTGGTGGCCTACTACTACGGCGTCGACAGCAGCAGTCCCGATTGGGACAGGGCCAAGGCGGCCGACGTCAACGGCGACAATGTTGTTGACATTGCAGACCTGGCCTTTGTAGCCAACAAGGTGCTGAGCAGGTAGCAAAATGAACACATGGGGACGGTTCCTCTGTGCACCGGACAGGGGGACCATCCCCTTTAATTTTTTATAAAAAGGATTAACTATCGGTTAAGCACAGCAGCCATCTTCGCCATGGGAATTCCCCTGGGACGCTTCTCCTTTGACTCATTCTTTGAGTCTTAAAAAAGGATACCACTTGCCAAAAAAAGTGACCTTGTGCAGGCGAATTCTTCACAGTAAGATATTAACAGGAAAGAAATACGTCCAATGGGTCACCATGGATGATTCTCATTTGCCTCATTCTTTGAGTCAAAAGAGAACCGTCCCCATAACGCACCTGTCTGCATTGGACAGATGCGTTTAAAAAGGAGGTAATCCTTATCCATGAGAAGGAGAATAACCGCACTGGTCCTGGCCATATCTTTGCTGTGCATTTTACCGGCCGGTTGCCAGGGAGACGACAAAGCAGCGGACAATATGGAGGAAAGCACTGAGAGACTGGTGCAAAGGCCGGACCCTGTAACTGTTGTGGTGTACCAGACTTATTTGTCCAAAGAGTCATTAAACAAGGTAAAGGACCTGGAAGACAGGATCAGGGATATCCTGAACATCCACTTTGACATCCGGTTTGTACCTAACCTGGGAAAAACGGAAGATGAACGAATAGCCGCCATAAAAAAATTTCTTGAATCAGGCACAGAGTTTGATTTGCTGATTTTAAACTCAGTACAAGACTATTTAATTGATCATTATTTCAGCAAAACCTGCAACAGTGCAGAGTTTATAGCCACGGGGAAGTTCATGGACATAACCGATTTGCTGCCGCTTTATGCCCCCAGGTACTACTCCCTCTTCTCTCCTGAAGACTTGCAGGCAATATCCTACAACGGCAGGATATATAACATACCGAGTTGACATTTGACTCACAGAAGCCGTGCGTGCTGGTGCGGAGGAGTGTAATGGAAAAGTACGGTATAAAGGATATTAAGACCTTTGAAGACTTTGAAAACTACATGGAGCTTATAAAAGAAAAAGAAAGTAACTATTTTCCCTGTTATATGTTTAGTTTCTTTGACAGCCAGATGTTTATTGAAATCTTCGGCTATGTCCCGCTTTGCGGGAATATCGTATACAGGCGGGATGACCCTGAGATGAAGCTTATCCCCTGGGAGCAGACGGACGCATTCAAAATGGCTGTCAATACGATAAGAAGTTGGCTGGAGAAAAAGTACGACCTCTTCTCTTCTGAAACATCTGGCAAAGAGCAAGCATCAGTATTCTGCCCTTTATGGTTTTATGATCGAGAGGCGCCGCAGGGGGATGAATGGGTACTGTGCCAGCTGTACCCTGATAATATAATAAGCAGGATTATCCCAAGAAGGCGTGTTTTCATAAGCAGGAATTCAAAAAACGCCGAAAGGATCCTGCGTTTAATCGAATGGATGAACGAAAGCCAGGAAAATTATGACTTAGGAATTTATGTTGGAGCAAGTAATTACTACTATTATAAATACAACGATAAGGCTGATTATATTTTTGAAAAAGAGGAGTATATTGAAGCGGTAACCCGTAACTCACCGTATCCTCCCCATTCGGGCTATAATCCCCCGGTAAGACTCATGGAGAAAATTGCCGAAAGGTGTGACGATTACGACGCCGTTCTTGATCTAAATACCCGTACGAGTAAGGAATTTATGAGCCCTGAAGCGGTTGAACAATTCATCCGGCAGCAGAAAGACAAGGGCGTAGATGTCCTGGTTAAGGAACTGCAGGAGGACCTGGACGCCTGGCGGCGCAGGCAATCGGGTTGAGCCACCGGGGACGGTTCTTTTTTGACTCAATTTTTCTCAAAAGGGGGTTGTTCCCATGAATCATATTCATTTCCGGAATAGTGTTGACAATACTGATATAAATATGTATAATATTAACAGACATAGCAATTAATATACGACAATTCTAATTACATCCTGAACGCAGTCATTGAACCTGTCACCCCGATTTTAAAAATTAATAAGCAATGGCCATAAGCAGGACCAGCTTTTTGGCCGGACAAGCAGTCAGGCTTGCTTACCTGGCTGGCTGAAGAAAAGGATAAGCTGCGCCGGTATTTAAGCAGAAAGGGGGTGCCGCTGCAATGCTCTAGGATAAGAAAACTGTCTTAAGTCAGCTTTGCACACCGGATAAGGTCTTCACAGAAGAGATAGAGAGAGTAAAAACGGCCTGCGGGCCCAAAATCCAATTGTATTTATTTCAAGGAGGTAATTATTATGTCAAGGAAGTCTGAAAGAAAGCTTCTTTCACTGCTGACCGTGTTTCTGCTGGTGTGCTTCACGGTTTTCGGCGTGGCACCTGCCCCAGAGGTTAAGGCAGCGCCGGGGCTTCTTGCCTATGACTCTTTTGAGTATTCCACCGGTACTCTTCACGGCAAAAACGGAGGCTCAGGCTGGTCCGGAGCCTGGGTGAACCAGAACGAAGACACTTCCATACCGGGCTACAACGTGAACAGTTCAAGCCCGCTCTCCTACTCTACTCTTCAAACTGCAGGGAACTATGCCATAGGAGGGGACAGCTACCAGACGGCCGGGCGAGGGCTTGACTTAAGCTCCGGTGGTCCCTTCGGAAGTTACCTTTACAACGGCCTTATAGGGGCCCCTGGGAAGGTTCTCTGGATGAGCGTGCTGATGAGGAAGGACGCCAACAATGACCAGGAAGTCCATGTGGCCCTCCATCCCAGTCACATTGTAACCTGGGAAAACCCCGCCCTGGTTTCGATAGGCTATTTTGGGAGCTACTCCCACAGCGGAGGCACCAGGTACTGGACCCTCAAGCTGGGCTCCAGCTATTACAGGACCAACGTGCCCGTAACGATAGGCGAGACGGCACTGCTTGTTTTGAAGATTGAGTTTGGCTCAACCAATACCGTCAGCCTCTATGTGAACCCTTCATCCCTGGGAGGGAGCGCGCCGTCAAGCGCCAGTGCCACCGCCACGACTACCACAAGCCTGGCCTTCAGGAGCCTTTCCTATTATGGCGGGAACGGCACCAACCAGTCTTCCATAGACGAGATTCGCTTTGGAGACAGCTATGGATCAGTAACGCCTGCGGGAGGCGGAGGCGGTACTCCCCCGGGAAGCGGAACGGGATTAAGGGGCGAATATTATGATAATATGGATTTAACAGGCCTTAAATTAACCCGCACCGATGCCACCGTAGACTTTGACTGGGGCTATAATTCCCCCGACTCCAGCATCGGGGTGGACACCTTTTCGGTGAGGTGGACCGGAAAGGTGGAGCCGAGGTACTCGGAGACATACACCTTCTACACCAACACCGATGACGGGGTAAGGCTGTGGGTAAATAACCAGCTCATCATTGACAAGTGGATAGACCAGCCTGCCACCG
>JAKOSZ010000351.1 GCA_029776555.1 Bacillota bacterium
AACTGGAGTTTAAGCCGGAGGAGAAGGTTATTGACTTCAGGCTGAGGAAAACCGCAAAGGAGCTTAAGGAAAAGACCGGCAAGGACGAGCCCCTGCTAGATGAGGGAATTACGCCAAAAAGGCCCCGTTTTAAGAATTACTTAATTGACAACGAAGAGGAGAAAAGGGAATCGGAGGCAAAAGGGTCTTCCGCCCCGCTTTCCATAGAAATTGCCGGCGGGGAAGGAGAATACCGATACTATGAACTTCCCCCCATAGATTTGCTTGCAGAACCCAGGCGGGATACGGTAAACGGCAAGAGCGCAAAGAGCGAAGCCATAGAGGTCGCCAGGAAACTGGAGGACACTCTGAGGAGCTTTGGCGTTGAGGCCAAGGTGGTAAACATAACCCGGGGGCCGGCCATCACCCGCTACGAACTTCAGCCCAGCTCCGGCGTTAAGGTGAGGAAGATTGTGAGCCTTTCCGATGACATTGCCTTGAACCTGGCTTCGGAGGTTGTGAGAATTGAAGCCCCCATACCGGGAAAGGCTGCGGTGGGGATAGAAGTCCCCAACAAGGAAGTGGCTTCGGTGCTCTTAAGGGAGATTATTCAGTCGTCGGAGTTCTTAAAACATCCCTCCAAGGTGGCCTTTGCCCTTGGGAAGGACATTTCTGGCGAGTGCGTCATTGCCGACATATCAAAGATGCCTCATCTGCTCATTGCCGGAGCCACGGGTTCGGGGAAGAGCGTGTGCATAAACAGCCTTATAGTCAGTATCCTCTATAAGGCCAAACCGGACGAGGTAAAGCTTTTGCTGATAGACCCCAAGGTTGTGGAACTGGGCATGTACAACGGGATACCCCACCTTCTTATCCCGGTTGTGACAGAGCCCAAAAAGGCTGCCGGGGCGCTGAACTGGGCAGTCCAGGAAATGATGACCCGTTACAGGCTTTTCTCCGAAAAAGGGGTAAGGGACATCGAGGGTTACAACCGGCTCATCAGCCAATCGGATGATGGGCAGCCGCTGCCCCAGGTGGTAATTATTATTGACGAGCTGGCGGATCTGATGATGGTAGCGCCGGGAGAGGTGGAAGACGCCATATGCAGGCTGGCCCAGATGGCCAGGGCTGCCGGCATGCACCTGGTCATAGCCACCCAGAGGCCTTCGGTGGACGTGATTACCGGCATTATTAAAGCCAACATACCTTCCAGGATATCCTTCATGGTCTCTTCCCAGGTGGATTCAAGGACCATCCTGGACATGGGCGGGGCGGAAAAGCTCTTGGGCAGGGGGGACATGCTTTACCATCCGGTAGGCATGCCTAAGCCCATCCGGGTAAAGGGAGCTTTTGTTTCCGAAAGGGAAGTGGAGAGTATTGTTGAGTTTGTTAAGAAACAGGAAATGGCCCAGTATGACAACGAGATAATAGAGAGGATTAACAGCAGTGAAGACTTTGGTTCCGGCGACAGCCAGGACGAAGACGATGAGCTTCTGCCCAGGGCCATTGAAATGGTGGTGGAATCAGGCCAGGCCTCGGCTTCCATGATACAGAGGAGGTTCAGGATAGGATACAACAGGGCGGCAAGGATTATTGAGCAGATGGAGGCCAGGGGAATAGTCGGAAAGCCTGAGGGAAGCAAGCCCAGGCAGGTCCTTATTACAAAACAGCAGTGGCTGGAGATGGAAATGAGGGATTGAGCCATGTCCGTCATAGTAGGGTTTGTCATACTCCTTATGCTGCTGTTTCTCATTTACATGCTGCTGCGCTTCCTGGCTGAAAGGAAGATGTACCTGCTTCTTCCTTTGTGTCTTCAAATACTGGTTTTCACCATGGCGGTGCTGTGCTTTTTCCAGGACATTAAAATCCTGGGGAGCACCTTTCTGGAGCTCTTGTATATCTTAATCGGCATAATTGTCCCGCTTTTTTTCATATTTATGGATTTTCGAAAACTGGCCCATCGCTTTAAGAAGATGGGCATTATTTTAAGCTTAAGTGAGGTCTGGAACATTGACAGGGCAGGCGGAAAAGCGGATTTAAATCAAGAGATAGAGCCGCCGGCAGCGGACAGGACCATGGGAGAAATTGCCGGGGAAATAGAAGCCTTCATGCCGGGATTTAAAAGCGGTTTAATGATGTGCCTTTCCCGGGCCGGCGCCATGGCTTTGAAAGGCGACATAAACGGCGCCCTGGGCGTCTATGAAGCCCTTATAAGGCTTGTAAACAGCTCTCCCCGCCTGTTCTATAACTACGGCAATTTAAATTACAGGGTAAAAAGGTATAGGGAGGCCTATGATAGTTACAGGAGGGCCATTGAGCTTCTGGACCGGCAGAAGAGCGAGGAAGGGCCTGATGTAAGCCCGCCGTCGGAAGAAACCCCCGATAAGCTCGAAGACAAGGACAATTTCTACGCCGCGGTCTGCTACAACATGGGCAATGCCCTGTACGGTCTTCGCCGCTTTGACCGTGCCGTTGACTGGTATGAAAAGGCGGAAAGGGATCCCGGGATGGCCAGGCAGGCAGCTAAAAACATCATCATATCCCTTCTTAACCTTTCCAGGTACAGTGAAGCCGAAAAGAGGTGCAGGTACCTGATTTCACTGAATGAGGCCTCTTCCTGGCCCTGGTTTGTGCTGGGAAAAATTCTCACTGAAAGCGGCAGGCCGGAAGAAGCCCAGGAAGCCCTGGAACAGTGTATCAGGTTGGATCCCCGCTCCAGGGAGGCCTACCTCCTTCTGGGAAGCCTGTATTACAAGTCCAACAGCTTTGACAGGGCAATAAGCGCGTACGAGAACGCCGCAAGGCTGGACCCCGCCGACAGCTCTGTCATGTATACCCTGGGTACGGCTTTGTTCCGCGGGGGTAAGATGGAAAAGGCGGTAAGGGCCTTTAGAGATGTGGTTGAGTTGGAACCTGACAACTACAAGGCCTACTATAACATGGCTGTTGCCCTTGACCAACTGGGAAGGCAGCATGAGGCCGCAAGGGCCTTTGAAAAAGTAATTGAGCTCAAGCCTGATTTCCCGGATGCCTATAACAACCTGGGCATCCTTCTCTCCATCATGGGCAGGTATGAGGAAGCGCTGAAGGTGTACGAGAAGGGCATTAAGGTAGATCCCGACGCCCACGGCATCTATTTCAACATGGGGGTGACCTGTTATGAAATGGGACGTTTCGCCGATGCGGTAAAGGCTTACAGAAAGTCTTTAAGCATTTGTCCTGATACCCGTGATGTGTACTGCCACTTAGGGGCTGCGCTGGTGAGGTTAAGACTCTATGACGAAGCCGTAAAAGTGTACAAGAAAGCCCTTTCGGTGCATGTTTCGGACAGCGAGCTCTTTTACAACATTTCAACGGTGTACGCCCTGTTAAACATGAAGGACACAGCCCTTGAAAACCTTAAGAAAGCCATTGAGCTGGACGTGAACCTAAAGGCTGAAGCCAGAAACAACAAGGCCTTTGAAAGAATAAGGACCATGCCCGAGTTCCGGGAACTGGTGTCTTAACGCTTTCAGGCCTCCCGTTCGAAGCCCCTTAAATTGACACCCGGAATTAAATAAAATAAAATTAAAATGCTGCATCGCATTAATAAGCCAGTTCTTTCCCCGGCGGCGGTTTGCCGGGATAATGGCTTTTAAAAAGCTTTCCGGGTAAAGGAATTGCCCGGGCTAAAAGGCATCTTTTATGAAAGGCGTGATTGGTCTATATGAGTGCCATGATCCTTAACGGGACTGAGCTTTCAAACCGAATCAGGAGCGACATTAAAAAGGAAGTGGAGTCATTAAGAGAGGGGGGAGTGGTTCCGGGGCTTGCCGTAGTTTTGGTTGGGAATGACCCTGCGTCCAGGATTTATGTGAATAGAAAGAAGAAGGCCTGCGAGGAAACAGGAATCCGGTTTTTTGAGCACACTTTTGAAGAGGATACGGCGGAGGACAAGCTGGTCTCCACAATAGAAGAGCTGAACAGGGATGAAAAGGTGAACGGGATCCTGGTTCAGCTTCCGCTGCCGGAGGGCTTTAACCAGGAGAAACTGCTTGATAGGATTGACCCATTGAAGGATGTGGACGGCCTCCACCCCTTCAACACGGGGAAACTTTTGAGCGGGGCCCCTGTTTTCCTGCCCTGCACCCCTGCGGGGATTATGGAGTTAATGGAGGCAAACGGAATCAGCGTTGCCGGAAAAGAGTGCGTTGTGGTCGGCAGGAGCAACATCGTGGGTAAGCCGGCGGCAGTTTTGCTGCTTTTGAAAAACGGCACCGTAACCGTATGCCATTCCCGGACCAGGAACCTGGAGGAAGTGTGCCGGAGGGCTGACATACTGGTTGTGGCCATTGGTAAGCCCGAGTTTGTTAACGGTTCCTTTGTAAAAGAGGGGGCCTGTGTCATAGACGTGGGCATCAACAGGCTGGGAGACGGGAAACTGGCAGGCGACGTAAAGTTTGAGGAAGTGTCCCGGATAGCCTCAGCCATTACTCCTGTGCCCGGGGGAGTGGGGCCCATGACTATTGCCATGCTCCTTAAAAACACCGTAAAGGCTGCGAAAATACAAAAGGGCCTGGCCTAGTTAAAAGCCAGGCTTGTGGTCAGAGCCGCTGGATAGGCCTCCCAGCTGTGGGGTAGGGATGGCGGCTTTTCCGGGGACCGGAGATTCTTGACATTGTTTTCAAAAGGGTTTACAATGAGCGTGTAGATGATGATATTTTATAAAAAGAGACAATAATTATTAAAGAAGGTATTTAATGGCCGCTTTAATAACCCCTTGGAAAATCGTAAGGTGAGGAAAGCTATCCGACCTATGTGCTATTGCTAATGTCTTAAATAGCAGTTGTCTTGTGAAAGATATACTGCCTAAGCGATTGTTGATACTTAAGGGACAAACCGTTTTGCCAGGGTAAGAAAACCAGCAGATCGGCTATCGAACATTGAAAACTGAATAGGGAGGTGTGCGGTATTAACATTTTTTTTATTGGTTTAGCAGTTGGATTAGTAATTGCAGTAATTGCTTCATTTATAATGTTCAGGAAGGGAATTGAGTTCCGCAGGAAAAAGGCGGAAGCTGAAATTGGTTCGGCGGAACAGGAAGCAAAAAGAGTTATCAGTGAAGCACAGAAAACGGCAGAGAGCAGGAAAAGAGAGATCCTGTTAGAGGTTAAGGAGGAGGTTCATCGGAGCAGGTTAGAATTGGAAAGAGAGATCAGGGACCGCAGAAATGAACTGCAGCGCAGCGAGAGAAGGCTTATACAGAAGGAGGAAACCCTTGACAGAAAGCTTGAAGCCCTTGAACAGAAGGATGAGCTTTTAAATAAGAAAAGCAAAGAGCTTCAGTTGTTACAGGATAGGACAAGCGAAATCCTTAAAAAGCAGATGGAAGAACTGGAGAGGATATCTGGGCTTTCAGTGGAGGAAGCCAAGGAATACCTCCTTAAGAACGTAGAGAGCGAAGTCAGGCATGAAATTGCCGTAATGATCAAGGAGCATGAGCAGAGGGCAAAGGAGGAAGCGGACCGCAAGGCAAAGGAGATTATAGCCTATGCCATACAGAAGTGCGCGGCCGACCACGTATCCGAGGCCACGGTATCGGTTGTACCGCTTCCCAATGACGAGATGAAAGGGAGGATAATAGGCCGGGAAGGCCGAAATATAAGAACCCTTGAAACATTGACAGGCATTGACCTTATAATAGACGATACGCCAGAAGCGGTTATTCTTTCGGGATTTGATCCCATAAGGAGAGAGATAGCGAGGATAGCTTTGGAGAAACTTATACTGGATGGACGAATACATCCGGCGAGAATAGAGGAGATGGTTGAAAAAGCCAAGGCAGAAGTGGAAAACACCATCCGGCAGGAAGGCGAACACGCCTTATTTGAAACAGGGGTACATGGTCTTAATCCGGAGCTTGTTAAACTCCTGGGTAAACTCAAGTTTAGAACCAGCTACGGGCAGAACGTCCTCACCCATTCCATTGAGGTGGCTCACCTGGCGGGAATAATGGCGATGGAACTGGGGGTTGACGCGAACCTGGCCAAGAGGGCTGGACTCCTTCATGACATAGGAAAAGCGGTCGATTACGAGGTTGAAGGTTCCCATGTAACCATAGGAGCCGAGCTGGCAAAGAAGTACAAGGAAAGCGACGAAGTGGTCAATGCCATACTGGCCCATCACGGGGATGTGGAAGCGACTTCTGTTATTGCGGTCTTAGTCCAGGCCGCAGACTCCATATCGGCGGCCAGGCCGGGCGCCCGGAGAGAGACGCTGGAGTCCTATATAAAGAGGATTGAAAAGCTTGAGGAGTTAGCCAATTCCTTCCCCGGGGTTGAAAAATCCTTTGCCATACAGGCGGGCAGAGAACTGAGAATCATAGTGAAGCCTGAAGAAGTGTCCGATGACGAGATGATTTTGAAAGCCCGGGAAATAGTCAAGAGGATAGAGAATGAACTTGAGTACCCCGGACAGATTAAGATCAGCGTAATCAGGGAAACAAGGGCTATTGAGTATGCGAAGTAAAGTAAGGCCATTAACACAAAAAGCGTGGT
>JAKOSZ010000352.1 GCA_029776555.1 Bacillota bacterium
CGGCTTTATTACATTGAGCAGTTTCCCTACAGAATAGGTCTTCCCCACCTTAATTATCCTGACCTCCACCCTTTCGCCCGGCAATGCCCCTTCCACAAAAACGGCATAACCATCGATGCGGCCTACTCCCTGGCCGTCATGGGTTATGCCCGTTATTTCCATCGAATAATCCCTGTTCTTTTCAACTTTTACCAATCTCTTTCCCCCTTCAAACCACCTTTCCTCTAATAAGGTTTCCCCATCGGAGGACTGTTCTTACCCTTTTATCATGCAAAAAGGCGCCAAAGGAGTTTTTGTTCCAAAGAGCAGGGGCCTGTTATTACCCTTTTTGTCTACGGCGCCGGTTTACAGTCAGCAGACCATTAGCTCCCTCACAGGGGAGCCGTCAATGAAAGAAACCTGGCATAAAATATGACTGAAGGTGCAGCTAAGCCTTATTGAAACTGCCTTCAATGAAAGAAGCTCCGCACATCCCGCCGATGAAGCGGTATCAGGAGCAATCAAAAAGACTGTTGTCAATGAAAAAGGCTTCCCACAGGTTACAGTCAGTCTGTCAGGCTGTCGAACAGGCCGTCCAGCTTGGAGGCCACGGCTTCCAGGTCCCTGATGAACTCCATGTGCTGGTCAAGCTTCTTACTAATGTCCCCTTCGGCTGTAGCGGCCAGGGACACGGTCTTGGAAATGCCGTTAATATAGGACACCAGTTCCTTTATAGCGTCAAACTGGGCGTAAGCGTACCGGGAGGTCTTTTCCACCGAATCCACTATTCCCTTTATTGAATCCTTGATACCGCTTACGCTCTCTTTTATCTCTTCCACCTTCAAGCTGCCCTTTTCCACCGTCTGCACGCCTTTGTCCATAATTTCCACAGCGGCGTTTACGTGTTTTTTCACATCTTTTATCCGCTCCCTTATTTCACTGGTAGCCCGGTTGCTCGCTTCTGAGAGCTTTCTTATCTCCTCGGCCACCACCGCAAAGCCCCTGCCGTGCTCACCGGTCCTGGCAGCCTCAATGGCCGCGTTCAGTGAAAGCAGGTTGGTCCTGGAGGCAATCTCCGCAATTTTACTTATGATGTCGTCAATCTTTTCCGAGGACTCCCCTAAGGCTTCTATGACCGTGGCAACTTCCTTCACTACCTCCGCGGCATTCCGTATCTCTTCCATCGCTTCCAACGCCATCTGTTCGCCCGACATTACCACCTCAAGGGCTCTTACCCCTTCCCCTACGATCTTCTCGGCCACATTGGACATTTCCCTCGCTCCCAGCACAACGCCGTCAACCTCAACGGCACTTTCCACGGAAGCCTGGTCCTTTACCCGCTCAAAGGCATTTTTAACCTCGCTTACCAGCCTGTCTACGCCTTCCCTGGTATACCTGAAGGCTTCGGCCAGTCTCGATTTTACAGCCTTAATCTCCCTCTTGGCGGCTATTACCTGGTCCACCGTATCCCTGTGGGTCTCAACCACTTCATTGACCTTCTTCCCCAGTTCCCCTATTTCATCCCGCCGGGTCAATTCGATCCTGCCGCTTAAGTCGCCTTCTTTTACCTTACCCAGAAAATCGGCCAGCGCCCTTAAAGGACGCGCTATGCCCGCTGCCAGGAGGAGGGAAACCCCAATACCCAGCAGGAAGGATACCAGGGCAATGCCGCTTAAGGCTATAATTATGTTCTTTTCTATTATTTTAGACTTCCCGATGTCTTCATTCAGATACCTGTCAAAGGAGTTGTTCAGGGCTTGAAGTTCTAAACCGTATTCTTCAGCGGCGCCGTTTGAACGGTTAAAGACAGCCGCTTTCATGTTGGAGCGAATCCTCTCCGCCTCGGCGGAAATTGCCGCGAAGAGCCCTTCAGTCTCCCCATGGGCTTTCCCGATCTCTTCAACCAGCTTCTTCCCGGCACCGTCCAGGTTGGCTGTGGCAACGGCATTTAAGTACACACCAACGTTTTCGGAGGCCTTCAGGAAAGCCTCTTCATCGGGCTTCAGGCTGGCGGCGCCCTCAGCCATCTGGTAGTACTCCCTTAGGGTCCAGTATATCAAGCGGTTTACATCCGAAAGGGTCTTGTAGTACCGGGCCAGGTCAATCCCGTTAAGGCCGTCCGCCTGACTGTTTACGGCTTCTATGCTCCGGCGAAGTTCTTCCTCTTTCGCTTTTAGTTTATCTATGTCTTCCTTTAAAACATTTAAAGTCCCATTTAAAACATCAAATGTCTCCTGGGCGTAATCCGGCGTTTCGGCAGTTAACAGCTCATTCACCCGGTTATAAATCCGTCCGATACCGTCTTCGATTTCTAAGGCAATGCCTTGCTGTTCCGAAGCGGTTTCCCCCAGCCGGTCCGTCCCTTCGGCAAGGAAATCAAGCTCGCCTCTAATCCGGGCGTCAACCGAATCCTTGAGCTGCTGCAAAAGGTCCAGCATCCCATTTAAGGATGACTGCACATCCCCCGCCAGGGCCTGCATTTTGTTTTC
>JAKOSZ010000353.1 GCA_029776555.1 Bacillota bacterium
ACTAAAGCCTTCAATCATCTTAACGGCCTTTTTCTCGTTGATGCAGTACTCTTCATTTAAGGCGAACAGAACCTGGTTCAGGCAGGAAATGCTCCTGAAGCAGTGGCCGCACACGTAGTAAACGTCACCCTTATCTATATTGTCCTCGGCAAACATCAGGGAAAAGGAGGCCTCAAACATGAAGTACTTAACTATCGCCTCCTTCAAGGTTTCAGGATAGGGCCTGGTCTTGGACTTAAGCTTGGTAATCTCCCCCTTGGGGTCGGTAAGTACCTTGCATATGTCAACTTCGCCCATGTACATCACGTTAAGGTATCCATGGGGATGGCCTGCCTGGTAATGGGTGGACACCTGCCCCTTAAGGCATTCTTCGATAACCCGGGACACCCTCTTCATGTCCCTGAGGATAAAGTCCACGTGGTAGCCTTTAATAACCAGCCAGCCGCCGGCATTTACCTAGGGGCCCCAGCCGCCTATGGGGGTAATTAAACCTTCCTTTTTCTCATCGTCCAGTTTCGCGGCTACCCTGTTCAATTCCTCCAGGTCAAAGCCTTCTGTTTCGTCGTAGTAGATGCCGATATCTATGTCGGACTTTTCACTATGGGTGCCCCTGGCCCTGGAACCTCCCAGGACCACGCCGGAAATGCCCGTTAAATTTTCCAGTTCTCTTTTTACCCGGTCCAAAATGCTCGCTGCGGTCATGGAACTTCGCCTCTTTTTGTTTTATGGCTTATATCCCTGTCAGTATTAAACTATAGCAGCATCCCGACAATCACTTGACGGGATCATATTCTTCCTTCAATATGGCATAGACTTTAACATCCAAGCTCTTGTCTCCAACTTTGAAATACTGCCTCAATGTCCCTTCACATATCATCCCGGTCTTTATCAATACCCTCTCGGAAGCAGGATTAAAGGTCGGGGCCTGTATGCGGTTTAAAGACAAGGCATCAAAGCAATGGCCGATTATCGCTCTGACAGCTTCGGTGGCATAACCCCTGTTCCTGTAGTTCTTATTTATCCAGTAGCTTATTTCAGCCCTGGCGAAAATCTCCAAAACATCAAGGGTTATTGATCCAATCAGTTTATTTGTGCTTTTTTCAGCTATGGCCAGCGTGCGCAGCTTGCCTTCCTGGTATTCCTGCAATAGAAGCTGAATATATTCCCGGACCTTATCAATGGAAGTGAAGCCATTGCTGTACATCAGGTGAACCTCAGGGCATTCCATGGCTTCCAGCAAAGCCGCGTCATCAGTTTTTTTAAACTTGCGGATCAATAGATTCTGTGTTTCCAAAATCATTTTTTCACCTCATTCCCAGGCGCTGCGGCACTACGCCTGTTTTCGTTTCTGCCCGCACCGTTCCGGTATTTCCTGGCCTGATACCTTCCATTCTAACATTTTCATTTTAAACTTTCATTCAAATATCGCCTGTTTCTTAAGACACGTTTATTCAGGGATAAGTGGTATCAATAGCGGCAAAGCTATTAACCAGCCTGTATTATACGGCAGAAAAAAGCCTTGTGCTTTCACACAAGGCCTGAGCTTCCATGCCGTCTTGTCCGGCAGCTGGTCCGGGTCCTGAAGCCGGACAAACTTTACTTCATAATCAAGCGCATCTGGCGGACGTTGGACCTGTAGTAGCCCTTTCTCTGCCCTTCCGGGCCCCAGCTTCCCGAGAACTGCAGCCAGCAGGTGACACCGTCCGGCTCCACCCACTTAAGCGGCAGCCGGGGACAATAGGGGTTCACTTCCTTCCCCTCCCAGTACTCTTCAAAGTGGACCAGGGAAAAGGGTCCCCAGGGTTCAGGGGATTCGAAAACCAGTAAGTCAGTTCCATCGTCGGGAGAAAAGTCCTTGTGCAGCCTCCAGGTGAAGAGCAGGTACCTCTCTATCCCCGCCAAATAAACCATTTCGGGGATGCTGAGCCACCGGTGCATGCTCAGTATGGGGATGGCTTCATCCAGGTCATGGCTCCAGGCCGGTTCCCCGGACGGCGTAAAGGCGCATACCCATTCCCAGGCTTCGCGTCTCATTATGCTGTCGGCAGGAACTCGCCCTAAGCGGATATTGCTGCCGTTATCCCACTGGTCAGACGACACCGCATACACATAGTTGTCCCTGGCATTGGCATTGTTCCGGCCGAAGTTGACAAAGGCAGGCCCTCCGAACTTATGGCCTTCAAACATGGGAGTCTTGATGTTGGTGAGAGCCGGCACCCAGAAGCCGCCCTTGTTGGTGGAGTAGACAATCTGGGCATCGCTGCCGTGCTGTGAAAGGAGGCTGAAGGGCGGTTTCCTTGTGCGGAGCATGTTCTGAAAAGCCAAATACAATACCCCGTCCACACAGATCATGCCGCTGGGCTTTGGCCCGTCCCCGCCCCAGCCCAGGTAATCATTCATGTGGTTAACCTTTGTAATCTTGTAATCCGTCGGCCCTCCCGTGAACTTCTCAATGTCAAGGCCGCTGCCGCTCTCTCCCCACAAAGGATCCCCAGCTGATGTGTATATCTCCCCGTCGTCGGCCCAGCTCATGGGGAAGGTGTCGCCCTTGACATCGGGCTCCCTATAGGAAATGCGCTCACTGAGCCATTCAATCCCTTTAATGTATGTACTCCCGGGTATGTTAAAGCCCATGATAAAAACCCCTTTCTCCTGCCGGTGGTTTACAGCTTTATTTTATACTCCGCCGGCTAGGGAAGCAA
>JAKOSZ010000354.1 GCA_029776555.1 Bacillota bacterium
CAGCCCGTTCCAGGCTAAGGTGGGCCCTTTTCACCGGCACCACACCAATTGTCACTTTGTGCCCATCAAACATTCTACACACCCCATTTGCTGTAAAACTGGACCCTTTCGTCAATTTCGGAGTAGTCAATGACACCTTCTTCCATAAACTTAAGGGCGGTGGCCAGGTCAGGTATTCCCGCCCGGCCGCCGAGCCTTGTGCACTTGATTGCCGACACCGCATTGGCAAACCTGGCTGTGTAAGGGACGTCCCAGCCTTTCAGCATACCGAAGATAAAGGCGCCGTGATAGACGTCCCCGGCCCCTGTGGTGTCCACCGCATTTACCCTGTAACCGGGCGCCCTGTAAAAGTTTTCTCCTTCCATGGCAACAGAGCCCTCTTTGCCAAGGGTAAACACCGCCACTTTAGAGCCCTTCGCTATTATATCCCTAAGGCCTGCTTCCACGCTGCCGCTGCCGTACCTATCTTTGTAATAAAACTCCGAGGCTATGAATACGTCTATCAGGGGAAGCATGTCCTCAATGCCTTCGTGGTAGCCGTCGGCGTCGAAGAACACGGTGATGCCGGCTTCCTTTGCCCATTTTGCCGCCAGTCTTGACGCCGTGGAATCGTTTTCCAGGTGGAGGCAGCGGCCGGAAACCAGGTACTCCCTGTCAAGGTCTTCTACGCTGACTCTCCGTACCGTTCCCGGGTAGTACATAATGTTCCTTCCCTGGGTCTCAGCCTCCGCCAGGACCATGGAAAAGGGAGTCCTTGCTCCCTCGTCCACCAGCATCCTGGATGTGTCCACGCCGTGGCGCTGAAAATCCCTTATACAAAAGCGGCCGAACTCACAGTCCCCTACTACTCCTATGAATCCCGCGCTGGCTCCCAGCCTTGCCGCCGCTACCAGGGCAGTGGCCACCTTTCCACCGCCCTGCCAGCTGAAATCCTTTACCCGGGTGCCCTGGTCAGTGGCCCTAGGCAACTGGTCAATGGAAGCCAAAAGGTCTACGCAGGCTGTTCCTATGCCCACAACGTCCAATTGAGCCGCACCCCTTTCACGTTACCTTAAAGCCAAGGGGATTTAAAATCCTCAGTCTTCCTTTTATAAATTCCTTAACGGCAGTGCTTGCTTTCTTCATGCAGCCGTACATGTGCCGCTCCTTATTCTCCTCCATCACCTGCTTTAACGAGTCATAAAACACCCGCAGGTATTCGGTGGCGATGTTCACCTTGTTTATCCCCGCCTGGACTGCCTCGACCATTTGTTCATCCGGTATGCCGGTGCCGCCGTGGAGGACCAGGGGCACTTCCACCATGCCCTTTATGCGCTTAAGCCTCCCTATGTCCAGGCTTGGGTCCGCCGCGTAGTAGCCGTGGGCGTTTCCGATGGACACGGCCAGGGAGTCCACCTGGGTCCTTTCCACGAAAAGCCTGGCCTCTTCGGGGTCCGTAAAGAAGTCGCTTTTCTTAAAGTCGTCAAGCCTGGAACCGGACCCCACGCAGCCAATCTCCCCTTCCACTTCCACGCCCAGGGCATGGGCGGCTTTGACCACCTGGGATGTCAGGTCCACGTTGTCCTCAAAGCTCAACCTGGAACCGTCTATCATTACCGAAAGAAAGCCGTGCCTTATACCGGACAGGGCCTGCTCGTAGGAAAAGCTGTGGTCCAGGTGGAGGCCCACCGGTATCTTTGCGCTCCGGGCCAGGTCCTTTACGGCTGCGGCCACGGTGCTCAAAGGGATATACTCGTCAAAACCGGGATAAAACTGTATTATAACCGGTATACCCTCTTCTTCCGCCGCCTGGATTGCCCATGCTATGGATTCGTAGTTGAACACGTTAAAGGCCGCGACCCCGTAGCCGTTTCTGCCGGCATCCCTTAGTATGTCACTTGTTTTTTCAACAGGCATATACCTTCTCCCTTTCTTTGCAAAACCCTGAGTCTTTTCTGCCGGCTTAAAGAGCCGCCCTGTCTTACTGGAAACTTATAACCGTCCGGAAGGTCTTGCCCCCTTCCAGGATAAAGTCTACATACTGGGAGTCTCCGACTTTAGAGATGGAAAAGCCGGTTTCCCTGCCGTTTACTCCCACCGATTTCACCCGGCCAACGCCCTTGGGAAGCAGGCAGTGGCACTTGATCTTTTCGCCGCTCAAGGCCACATCAAGGTTAAGCTCTCCCTTTTCCCTGTCCAGCCGGTACTTGTATGAGACATATCCGTCGGAGGCGGGATACTTGACCGTTACCCCTATGTGGTCAGCGTCGGTGTAAGCCCAGCGGGGAGAGAGGGTGACCTCCTCAAATGCCGCAGCGTCATCCACAACTCCCGCCAGTCCCTCAATAAGGGCATAGACTACCGCAGCGGCTCCCCAGTTGTCAGGAATTCCGAAGCTTATGTCAGTGGATTTGAAGTAGGCGTCCTGATCCGACAGGGTAATGGCAAACACGTACCAGACACTGCTGTTTTCCATGGCGGTGAGAGAAATGCTCTTAATCTCCTTGTCCGGGTTGGGGTTATTGAAGCAGTAAGCGCTTATCCCCACCCTGTCGCACTCCTTGTTCTTGCCGTGCCATACCAGCTCCATTCCGGGCGCCCGGGCTTCCCCGTAGAACTTCCGCCTTTCAGGCTGGTACCACCTGCCGATTTCCCGGTGTTCGTTTATATACCTGTTGAAAGTAGTTCCATCCTTGTACTCAACAGTTATAAGGCCGCAGGGGCTCTGTCCCGACATGGTATGCACAATGTAAAGAGATTTGGCCTTTTCCCCTACCGGTATGGTCACCGATTTGTAACTTCCCTGGCCCCTGCCGGAGATTACCAGGTTCCCTTTTCCGTTGTTCCTGGACGGATCCACGGCATAGAAGGGCACGTCCCTGAAGACAAAATTGCCTATGGGCCTCTCGGTTAAGTCATATTCGTCCCTGAACATGGTGGGGTCGTCTTCAACTCCCAGTTCGGCATAGAAGTCGTTGTTGGTATAGGGGGCCAGGTCGAGGGTCTTGTAATTGGTCTTGGGCCTTGGCGGTATGCAGCCCTTGTATGTGCAGTGGAGGTAGCCGTCGTGCTTCTCCGCCAGCCGGTAAACCCTGTTAAGTATGTCCACCCCGTAATCCTCAAAGCCGTTTTCAAAAGCTCCCCTGGCCAGCTCGCCGGCCACTATGGTTATAACCCCGCCGTTC
>JAKOSZ010000355.1 GCA_029776555.1 Bacillota bacterium
ATTGCCTCAATTGAGGATTCATATAACCTGCCTTTTCCTTCACTTTTTTCAAGCAGGCTGATCAGCGGTTCAAGGGCTGGTTGACCTATGTTTGCAATGGCATCAACTAAAAGTCTCACAGTACGATCGTCCGTCTTTTCAGCGTCCATCTGGTGGGCAATGCGGACCAGCGCATCTAAAAAACTGGAGTTGGCCAGTATACTCGCTGCACGGACAATAGCCCTCTGTCTAGAATTTAAGCTTTTATCTTCTCCCAGTTGTATGGATTCCAAAGCCTTTAACAGTTCCTCCGACGACTTATCGTCCAGCCTCTTTATCCTTGTTCTAAGTTCAGTTGGCAAAATCCCCCAGTTTTTCTCTTCCAGTACGGAAACCAGTTCAAGTATATCATTCAGACTGTTAAGGCTTTCAAAATACTGCCTGGGGGACAATCCTCCCAGTTCAGAAAAACTCTTTTCTTCCCACTGCCCCAACTCTTTAAAGTATCTATATGCGTCCCTTATTAGAATACCCCTCAGGGCGTGGTACAGAAGGTGCATCTCACTGTATTTTTTTGACTTCAGCATCTTATTGCCTGATGCCATAACCCTTTTACTCCAATTTTCAAATAACTTATTGAGGGTTTCCGAAATAAACATGTATTCCTTTTTTATACTCATCTTTTTCACCCCACTGTGTCCCTGGCATTTTAACAAAAATAACTGGTATATTTTATCTTAATAAAATCTGAAATACATTACCACCATTTTTTGTTTTTTATTTCTGCTCCCAGTTTACACGTTTTTTCTGTTGTTGTAAACTGGTATTGTAAAAAATCACGATAAAACCGGGTGATTTTCCATGAACGAGCAGATAGTACGCCTTAAGGCCGAGGATTATGAGGAATTGATTGATTTTTTAAATCTCGTTTTCAGCCAGTCCGGCCCAATAGACTTTGAAAAGATACATCCCAGGCTGTACCGCCCCACCGATGAGCATATGAGGTGCAATTTTGCTGTTAAGGTGGATGAAAAAATACGGGCGGTGGTAGGCCTTTTCCCAATGACCCTTCATGCCGGGGGCTATGCCCTTAAAGCGGGGGGCATCGGCGGTGTGTCAACCCATTCCAAACACCGCAATTCAGGCCTGATGAGACGGCTTATGGAAGCCTGCCTTGCGGAAATGCAATCCCAGGACTATCATCTGTCATGTCTGGGCGGGCTTCGCCAGCGTTACGGCTATTTCGGATATGAGAAGGCAGGTGCGGTCTTCCATTACCATGTGACCAGGTACAACGTCAGCCACGGGCTGAAAAAGGTCTCCGATTTCGGCATAAGCTTCAGGCCAATAAATGAAAACGACCATGAACTGCTTGCAGAATGCAAGGCCCTCCACGACGCCCAGCCTGTATATGTCAGCCGTCCGGCGGAAGACTTCTTCCTTCACCTTAAAGCATGGACCCATGTACCCTGGGCTGTCTTCACCGACCAGGGGGAGTGGGTGGGCTATCTCGTCTTCAACGGGAAGAAGAGCGAAATTACGGAAATTCTTCTCACCAGGCCGGAACTGCTGTTAAAAACCATAGCCGCGTGGATTCAAAGACAGGACATTTACGGGGTAAACATTGCCATACATCCATGGTTATCAACCTATGCCCAGGCACTGGGCCAGGTCTGCGAAAGCGTGGAACTGGACCAGGCTTACAACTGGCGCATATTTGACTGGTCGCCGGTAATGAATGCCCTGCTTTCAGTCAAGTCTGCCCTGACCGGGCTTGCCGACGGGTGCATGAATATTGGCATTGGCGGCTACGGCACGGTCCGCGTAGAGGTTTTAAACGGAAGGGTGCAGTGTGAAAAAAACCTGGCGGCGCCGGATGTCGAGTGGGACCAGGCAACAGCCCACCGGGTAGTGTTCGGGCCCGAACCGGCTTTGTACATCGCCCGGCTGCCCGATAAGCTCGCACCTCCCCTCGCCTCCTGGTTCCCGCTGCCCCTGGCCTGGCCGACGCAGGATGGGGTCTAGCGGGCCGCGCCTGACCGGGACAGCTTTGCCCATGGCCGCTTGCCGCCGGGAGAGGCCGTGTCAGGTATGCTGCGCCTGACCGGGGCAGGCTCGCCGTATTTATGCTCCGGAAAAAGCTCAAAGGCTTGAGACCGCAAAGCTTTTCAAGGCAGGCGGTATCAGCCGGTTCTATTTGACAAAAATAAGCCGCGGCTGTATTATGGTAGTATAATTGCAAATGAATTACCGAGGTTAACCCTGTGAGGAGTAATAAATATGAAAACCTTGATTATGTTGATTGTAGAATGCCTGTCGGGTTTTGTGCTTTTTTCAAGGACTTTAATCAGGCGTAACAATGAACCGTACAGAAGCGACAGCAAGGTTTCGGTTATTATCCCCGCAAGAAACGAAGAAAAAAACCTCCCCCATATCCTCCAATCGCTAAAAAATCAAACCTTTAAACCCCATGAGATTATTGTCGTCGATGACTTTTCCGAAGACAAAACAAAGGAGATTGCCCTGGAGAACGGGGTCAAGCTCATTGAAAACACCCAAATGCCTCCGGGCTGGACAGGGAAAACATGGGCCGTGTGGAACGGGTTTTTAAACTCGTCAGGCGACATCCTTGTTTTCCTGGACGCCGATGTCAGGCTTGCTCCCGACGGCCTTGAAATGCTTCTTAAAACTAGGGAAAGGTCAGGCGGCGTGATTTCGGTTGTCCCCTATCATCATACGGTTAAGTTCTACGAAAAATTTGCCCTTATACTCAACATATTAGGCGTATTTGCCTTCACCTCGCCTTTTGAGAAAAACAGCCCCGAAAAAGGGCTTTACGGTTCATGCATCGTAGCCGCAAGGGAAGACTACGAAAGGGTCAAAGGCCACGACGGAATAAAGTCGGAGATCATGGACGACTTAAACCTGGGCAAGGAGTTTTCCAAAGCCGGAATTAAGGTGGAAAACTTTATAGGCTACGGTATGGTGTCTTTCAGGATGTACCCTTACGGTCTGGTAAGCGAAATACAGGGCTTCAGCAAGGGAACCGTCCTGGGCGCGGCAACCTTGAAGCTGCCGACAATTCTCTTCACGCTGCTCTGGGTGCTGGGCTTAATAAAAGTGGGATTTGTAACCCCGTTTCTATTGTTAGCCAATTCGCCCCTGGCAGCATATTTTGTCGTAGGATATCTTCTTTACCTGGTCCAGATTTTATACTTCCAGAAATACGTGGGGCGTTTCGGAAAGATAATGCCCATACTTCACTTTTTGCCTTCTTTGTTCTTCATCCTGGTCGCTCTGTACTCTTTGTACCAGGTGAAAATACTGGGACACGTCACCTGGAAAGGCAGGCAGATTAAAGTGAGAAAGTAGGAATAGCCCATGCTGGTCTTATTGTTTATCATTGAATTCCTATGCGGTGCCATGATGTTCTCGTACTGGCTCGGCCTCCTGGCTAATAAAGACATAAGAGCTGTGGGCGACGGCAATCCCGGGGCATTTAACCTCATCAAGTCCACAGGGATTAAACTGGGCCTGGCAGGCGTTTTCCTGGACTTTATTAAAGGCTACTTCCCCCTGGTGCTCTTTATCCAGGGCGGGTATGTAAAAGGCATGGAAATTGTCCCGGTGGCAATTGCGCCGGTTTTGGGGCACGCCTTTTCACCCTTCCTGGGATTTAAAGGGGGAAAAGCCATTGCCGTAAGTTTCGGCATCTGGAGCGCCGCCACCAAGTTTAAAGTCTCTATCGCCTACGCGGTAATCCTTGCACTGATGCAGCTTATAGTAAAGGCCGTTAAGCGCGGGAAACCGGTATCTACCGAAGTGGACGCCTTTATGGTGGTAACGGGCATGGCGGTTTTGCCGGTTTATTTGCTGGCGTCAGACTCTCCCGGTTACCTGGTTTACCTCTGGCTTGCCAATTTCCTCATTATGTCCTACAAGAATAAGGATAAGCTCTACAGGCTTTATAAAGCAAGGTTCGGGAAACAGGTGGAAAACGAAGACAGCTCTTCCCTTGGCATGTCCGGCTAGACTTGCTGATTAAGGCGCAAAAAAACTTTCCCGTTGCGGCAGTGCCTCTGAAAAACCGCAGGCACTGCCGCCGCGGGATTTTATTATCTATTCAAGGGTCAGCTCTTTTTTTACAAAAGGCACGGGATAAGCCGCGAGCCACACCTCGGGCGTAATTTCAGGATTTCCCCCTTCAAGGAGCAGGGTGAAAATTTCTATCTTTTCCCCGGCCATATCGGGGGTAAGGGGTATATAGTAGGTGTAGTTCTGGCCTGACGGCCTTACCACCCATTCCCACACGTTGGAAGGGTAAGACGGGCTTCTGTCGGGAGCGCCAATCAGCCGTCCCCCGATCCGTGCCGCGCAGTAGGCCTTCTCAACGCCGTGTTTGCCGTTTACGGCAACGCATAGGTAGCTGTTGGCCGGAATTCTTTCTACTATGAAACTTCCGGACCAGGCCGCGATTGCAGGGGCTTTCCCGTAAGATCCCAGCAGGTTGGAAGCCCTCCAGCCGGTGCGGTCAAGCTCCCTGCCGTCTTTGTAGGCCTTGAACTCAACGATCCGGTCGGGAGGCTCCGGCAGCCTGAAATACCTTATTTCCCCGTCAGTCTGCACTTTATAAGTCAAACGCTTTAAGCTCCCCTTAACCATCCTCAGAATATGGCTCTTATGGGTCACCACCGGGATGGCCACGTATTCTGCAAGGGTCTTGACCTGAGCCTGGGTTACCGGCGTCCATAGATGCAAGTCGGCGGAAACATCCCCGGACACGGGCGGTTCAGTCTTTATCGCCTCTCTTATGTCTTCCTCCACTTCCAGGCGGGTTATTTCTATCTCATCCACGGATACGGGCTTACCCAAGTCCACCCGGAGGACGCCGCCGTTAACCCTGAGATTCATATAGAGGGACAGGGCGTCAAAGAAAGTGTCCGGATTCCCGTCAAACATGTACCTGTCCCAGGTGCCGCGGTAAATGAAAGTCTTCTGGCTGAAAAAGACATCCCTGGCCCTGGCCGCCTGGGGGACGGCGGTAGGTCCCGAACGGAAGAGGGAGCGTACCTCCAGAGCGTTGCTGTCGGCGGCGAAGCAGGTAGCCTCGTAGAGGGCTTCGGCCTCAGGGGGCACATCGGTTTTCCTGAGGTCCCCCAGCTTTCTGTGGAAATCCTCCCCGATGGGATTACCCGGGAAACGGATATCTATCTCCTGCCCTTTTAAAAGACCCGACACGTCTTCCCCGTCCAGCCTTGCCCTGCTGTAAGAACCCGCAGCGCCGGTCAGTTTAACCCTTGCCCCGGTGCCCGGGAAACCTAAAAGCACTATTTTCGCAGGCTGCCCCGGCAGGTCCTTTATGACCTCATAATCGCAGCCTTCCATCCCTATTTCCCCAATGGGCTTAGTCGAAGCCATAAGGAGGCAGGAACGGAAGGGAAATACCTCAACCGCTACCTTTTCCCCGAACCTGAAGCGGCCCAGCACCTTTTCCGTGGGGTGAAGCTGGCGAAGCTCCACGCACTTTCCGGCTTTCAAGCCTATGGATTCGTCCAGGGCTACCTGGTATACGGTCTTCTGCCAGCTTAAGTTCCTCAGGGTGATAAAGCGGGTGGCCTCATCTCCCCTGGATACGGCGTGGGGACCGTAACTCTCCTCCGGCAGGACCATCCCGTTTACCAGGATATCCCTGTACCTGCGGTGCAGGTTGTAAATGCGGGCAAGCTTGGGAAACTCGTCATCCCGCAAAAGCCATGGATTGCCGTATATTTCGGGAGCCAGTATGAGGCAGCGGTTGAAAGCCTGGAGCACCAGGTCGTCATCCCAGTAATCCAGGCAGGAGGATAGACACACCCCGTGGTCTTCCGTCAGCCTTTTCAAGTCCGGCACCAGCCCGCGGCTTAAGGCTCCTGCCCGGTGATGGGGTGCGGTTACCCGGTTGGATATATGGACATCTATGTAAGTCTCGGCTCCCTCCCACAGGAAGGTTGTGCTGTAGGGCGCCGCTTTCCCCAGGTCATTGCGGTGGTTTAAGACTATGAGGTCGGGGCAGTATTTCCTGCATTCCCTCATCATTTTAATAAAGCTGTCCTGCTTTTCCGGCCTCAAGGTGCCGCAAACCGTGTCGAACTTGAACAGCATGAATTCGTATTTCCGGCAAAAGTCCACAATAGTCCTGATGCGGGCTTCTTCTTCCTCAGGCGTATCCCCGAAGCCGTCGGCTCCTCCCCAGATTCCAAGCCTTATTCCAAGGGCC
>JAKOSZ010000356.1 GCA_029776555.1 Bacillota bacterium
GTAAATGGTATCCTTTTTTCGGGAGGTAAAGACAAGTGAAGCAAGATATGGAAATAGAGACAAGGGAACCATCCCCGTATCTGCTGGACAAGGGCCCAGCCAAGAGAACAGCCCCTGGTGACAGACTGAGTCAAAGGAGAACCGCCCCCGGTGGCTCAGGAGGCGCTCCGGAAAGAGTGCCTCCTTAAATTGTCGTGGGTCAAAAATGAGTCAAAAGAGAACCGTCCTGGTGACTCACTGGACTCCGGCGGCCTTTTTCAGTGCCTGGTCCAGGTCGTAAATGAGGTCTTCCACGTCCTCTATGCCTATGGACAGCCGAATCATGTCCGGGGTAACACCGCATGCTTTCAGCTCTTCCTCCGAAAGCTGCTGGTGGGTGGTGCTGGCAGGGTGGATTACAAGGGATTTGGCGTCTGCCACGTTGGCCAGCAGGGAGAATATCCTGAGGCTGTCGATGAATTTCTTGCCTGCTTCCAGGCCTCCCTTAATGCCAAAGGTGAATATGGAACCGGCACCTTTGGGCATGTATTTCTGGGCCAGCTCGTAGTACTTGTTCCCCTTAAGGCTTGGGTAGTTGACCCATGAGACAAGGGGGTGGCTGTTTAAGAATTCCGCTATTTTCTTTGCGTTGGACACGTGCTTTTCCACCCTAAGAGAAAGGGTTTCAAGGCCCTGCAGGAACAGGAAGGCGTTAAAGGGACTTAAAGCCGCGCCATAATCCCTTAAGATCTGGACCCTTGCCTTGGTGATATAGGCCGCAGGCCCAAAGGTCTCCACGTATCTAACGCCGTGGTAGCTGGGGTCCGGCTCGGTGAGCTCAGGGAACTTCCCGCTTCCTGCCCAGTCGAACTTTCCTGAATCGACAATTACGCCCCCGATGGACGTCCCATGCCCGCCTATAAACTTTGTGGCCGAATGCACTACGATATCCGCTCCATATTCAATGGGCCTTACCAGGTAGGGGGTGGCAAAGGTGTTATCCACGATAAGGGGCAGACCCTTCCTGTGGGCTATTTGGGCCACCGCTTCAATATCCACAATGTTAGTGCTGGGGTTTCCGATGGTTTCCACGTAAAGGGCCTTTGTTTTTTCGCTAATGGCCTTTTCAAAGTTGTCCGGGTCATCCGGGTCCACAAATACGGTTTTTATGCCCAGTTTGGGAAAGGAGGACGCAAACAGGTTGTATGTACCCCCGTACAGGGTAGCGGCTGCAACTATTTCATCCCCCGAGTTGGCGATGTTGATGACAGCATAGGTAATGGCCGCCATGCCGGAAGCGACGGCCAGCGCGCCGACGCCGCCTTCCAGTGCGGCCATGCGCTTTTCAAACACATCGGTGGTGGGGTTCATTATCCTTGTGTAAATGTTTCCGGGCTCCTTTAAGGCAAAGAGGTTTGCCGCATGCTCTGAGTCGTTGAAAACGTAGGAGGTGGTTTGATAAATGGGTACAGCCCTGGAGCCGGTAGTGGGATCCGGTTCCTGGCCGGCATGCACCTGAAGCGTGTCAAATTTGAGCTTCCTTTCACTCACAGTGTTCCCTCCTTTTAGCGCCCTGTTAAAACCGGGCTGCCGGTCTTGCAGCGGTATGAAACTTCCGGGTTATTTTAACTCGTTTAAATCGTAGGGTGTTTCCTGGTATACATAGTAGTTAAGCCAGTTGGCAAAGAGAAGGTTTGCATGGCCCCTCCAGGTAACTATGGGGTCTTTGTCCGGTTCACCCCCGGGGAAATAGTTTTTGGGGGCGTCTATGTCCAGGCCCTTTGCAATATCCCGGAGGTACTCGGATTTCAGGGTCAGGGGGTCATATTCCGAGTGGCCGGTGACAAAAA
>JAKOSZ010000357.1 GCA_029776555.1 Bacillota bacterium
CATGCGGTGGCCGGCAAAAGAGGTATCCGGGGGAGAGTTTGAAAGCGGCTGCCAAATAGACAAGGTCTGGCGCGAGTGGTCAATAAACCATATAGGCACCAGGCTTAAGGGTTTTAAGGAAGAGGAACTGGAAGCAGACCCCCAGGCCGAGGTCCAGAAAACCAGGAAACTGCGGGAAGATAAAATTGACAGCTTTTTTGCCGGCAGGCCAGATATGGAGCTTAGGAAAAACCAGTACCGCATACTGGACTTCGGCACCAACCTCACCGGTTTTATAGGCTTAAAGCTTTCCTGCGGCACCCCTTCCAGGATCCTTCTGACCTTTGACGAAATGCTCACGGAGGGCGATATTGACTTAAAGCGGCTTGGCTGCAACAGCGGCATAAGCTGGGAGATGCCGGCGGGAAGCTATGAGCTGGAGAGTTTCGAGCCCTATACCCTGAAATACCTAAAAGTCTGGGTCTTTGAGGGCGATTGCCATATAAGTGACGTCTACATCAGGGAGTACGCCAACCCGGACGTGGACAGGGCTCATTTTTCCTGCAGCGATGTGAGGCTTAACAGGCTCTTTGAAGCCGGAAAGGAGACTTACAGGCAGAACGCGGTGGACATTTTCATGGACTGTCCTTCAAGGGAGAGGGCCGGCTGGCTCTGCGACAGCTTCTTTACCGCCCGCACCGCCTTCGCCCTGTCGGGGAACACCCTGCTGGAGAAAAACTTCCTGGAAAACTACCTGCTGCCGGAAAGCTTTGACAACCTCCCCGAAGGGATGATTCCCATGTGTTACCCGGCGGATACGCCGGCGGAAAACCCGGAGACAGGATACGCCCAGTTTATACCCAACTGGGCCATGTGGTTCATAATCCAGCTGGAGGAGTACTTTGACCGGAGCCGGGACCGTGAGCTGGTAAATTCCCTGAAGCCCAGGGTTTTGGGAATCCTCGATTACCTTAAGGCTTTCAGGAACGAGTACGGCCTCCTGGAAAAACTGGATGGATGGATAATGATTGAGTGGTCGGCGGCCAACAGGTTTGTCCAGGACGTGAACTTCCCCACCAACATGCTGTACGCGGCGGCCCTGTCAGCTGCCGGAAGGCTCTACGGGATGCCGGAACTCCTTGAAGAGGCTGATGCCTTAAGAGATGTTATGAGGAGGATGTCTTTTAACGGCAGCTTTTTTGTGGACAACGCCGTAAGGGAGGGGGGAAGCCTTAAGGCAACCAACAACATGTCGGAGGTGTGCCAGTACTACGCTTTCTTCTCCGAAACGGCCACCCCTGAAACACACAGGGAACTCTGGCAGATCCTCAGGGAAGACTTCGGGCCCGGGAGGAAACATACCGGGGCTTACCCCCAGGTGCACATGGCCAATGCCTTCATCGGCAACTACTTAAGGCTTGAACTCTTGTCCAGGTATGGTGAAACTGAAAAGCTCCTGAAAGAGTCGGTTCAATACCTGCTCTACATGGCCGATTCCACCGGCACCCTCTGGGAGAACGACCACCACCGGGCCAGCTGCAACCACGGTTTTGCTTCCCACATAGTGTATAGCCTTTACCGGGACGCTTTGGGGATATACGACATTGACGTGAAAAACAGGCTTGTGAGGCTTAAGTTTTCTGACCCCGGCATTGACTGGTGCGAAGGCAGGATACCCCTGGCCGAGGGGCCGGTGTCCTTAAGCTGGCGGCTGGAAGGCGACACAATTTACTATAGATTGTCTATGCCCGCCGGCTATTCGCTGGCAGTGGAAAAGCCGGCAGGGAAAAAGCTGGTGAGAAGATAGAAAATATCATATTTTTCTCAATATATTGCCTTGTATGTTGGAAATGCGGTTACTAAAATGAAGGTAAGAACAGGGGAAGGGGTGTAGATATGAGGATATATATCCATACCGACCTGGAAGGGGTAAGCGGCATTGACAGCTTTGAGATGGTGGAAAAGAGTAACCCCCGGCATGAATATGCCATCCGGAGGCTTATGGCGGATGTCAACGCGGCCATTGACGGAGCCTTTGCCGGCGGGGCCACCCATGTGACGGTTTTGGACAGCCACGGCGGCGGCGGGAATTTCAACCTGGCCCTTCTTGACCCCAGGGCAGAGCTGGACCCCAAGGAAAACGGCAAGTGGTGGGGAAAGCTGGACGGGAGCTATGACGCCACCTTCTTTATCGGCGCCCATGCCATGGCGGGCACCATGAATGCCTTTCTGGACCACACCCAGTCCAGCCTGGCCTGGTACAACTACTGGGTCAATGGCCGCCGGATGGGAGAGCTGGCCCAGTGGGCCATGGTGGCCGGTCACTTTGGAGTTCCCATGGTGATGGTCAGCGGCGACGAGGCGGCCTGCAGGGAGGCAAGGGAGTTCTTCCCGGTGATAGAGTGCGCCTGCGTCAAGAGGGGCATAGGGAGGAACCGGGCGGAGCCGGTAGACCCGGAGGAAGCCCTGGAAAGGATCCGGGAAGCCGCCAGGAGGGCAATTTCCCTCATTGGGAAAGCCAAACCCTTTACCCCCATTCTCCCCATGGAAATAAGGCTTGAGTACACCCGGAGCGACTACTGCGACAGCGCTGCGGGAAAGCCGGGGGTGGAGAGGCTGGACGCCCGGACCGTGAGAAAGGTGGCCAGCACGTACCTGGACCTGTTCTTTTAAGTGAGGCGCCCTGCTTCAGGCGGAGCCTGGCCGTGATTGCAATAGAAGAGGATCCGTTGTCCTTTAAACTGAGTGTGAAAGCGGGCGCCATGGTTTGCGGCGCCCGACATGGGAGTGATATTGGCCGGCGGCAGGTGGAGCTATGAGCGGCAAGAAGGTGAAAATAACAATGGTGGCCATGAAGGAGCCCTGTGCGGCCTGCGTCATTACCGGGGACCTGCTGCGGGAAACCCTGGAGAAGCTCCGTTCCCAGCGTGACGACGTGGAGGTGAGCTGCGTGTTGCTGGAGCACCCGGGGGAGGCTGCAGGGGTTGAAGGCCTGGAAGTGGAGAGATACCCTGCCCTCATAATCAACGGGGAACAGGTCAGCGCCGGCTCGCTCCTTACGGTGCGGCAGTTGAACGAAATGATTGACAGCATTTATCTTCCATGATAAGCGGCTAAAAGTTAAGAGGGGATGAAGGTGTGAAAGACGGATGAAGAAGGTAAATCTGATGGTGGTGGGTGGTTTCCTGGGATCCGGGAAGACCACTTCGATCCTTGGCCTGGCGAAGCTTCTCCTGGCCCGGGGGAGGAAGGTGGGGATTGTGACCAACGACCAGGGCAGCAGCCTTGTGGACACTGCCTTTCTGGCCCGGGAGGGGCTTCCCGTCCTGGAGGTAACAGGGGGATGCTTCTGCTGCAACTTCAATGAGCTTACGGCTAAAATAGAAGAGCTGGCGGAAAGCCAGATGCCGGACCTGGTGCTGGCCGAACCGGTGGGAAGCTGCACCGACCTCATTGCTACCATATTCAGGCCTATGGACGCTGAATATGCAGCAGCCTATAACCTTTACCCCCTTTCGGTGCTGGCAGACCCCCGGCGGGTCAGGAAGTTCATGTTGAAAAGCGAGTCTTCCGTGTTCCCGGATGAAATAAACTATCTCTTTGAAAAACAGCTGCAGGAAGCCGACATTATCGTCTTAAACAAGATAGACGCGCTGGACCCGGACGATGTGGACAGGCTTACTGCCTTTTTGAAAGAGCGCTTTAAAAATGCCCGGGTCCTTGCAATCAGCGCAAAGGAAGGCCTGGGCCTTGAAGACTGGCTCTCTGCCGCCGAAGGCGGCATGCCCGGCTTTAAGTCCCTGAAAGACATCGACTACGACAGGTATGCGGCCGCCGAAGCACTCCTGGGATGGATGAACGGTACCGCAAAGCTTGAGTGGGACGGCCCGGGAGATGTCAACTCCTTCATAAGGGCTTTCCTGGAGGAGTTGAGAGAAGATTTCAAGTTCCGCAGCAATGAGATAGCCCACCTCAAGGTCTATGCCATAGGTGAAGAGGACTGGGCCAAGGCCAGCGTCACCGATATTAACGGCCAGGTGGAGTTCAGCCGGGAGTTTGGAAACAGGACCCCCCGGGTGAACATCATTATAAACCTGAGGGTGGCAGCGGAGCCGGACCTTCTGGAAAAAGCGGTGAAAAAGGCCCTGGAGAAGGCCTCCTCCCGGGAGGGCGTAAAAGCGGAAAACTTCAGGATGGAGTGCTTCAAACCGGGAAGGCCTAATCCTGTTTACAGGTATGTGGATTAAGCTGTTCTTCATTTCAATGGCCAGGGGGGATGAAAAGCATGAAAGCGGTGGTTATCGAAAAACCGGGCACTGTGAGGCTGGCCCGGGTAGAAAAGCCCGTCCCGGAACCGGGCTGGGCCCTGGTAAAGGTAAAGGCTTCGGCGGTGTGCGCCACTGACCTGGAACTGATAGAGGGGAGCATGGATGGTATCAGTTATCCCCTTATACCGGGGCACGAGTGGAGCGGCGTGGTAGAAGAGGTAGGAAGCCCGGAAGACAGCTGCTGGATAGGGAAAAGGGTGGTGGCCAGCAACGACATAGTCTGCCTCACCTGCCATGAGTGCCGTTCGGGAAGGTGGAGATACTGCCAGTCCTTCAGGGAAATCGGCTTTAAGGCCAACGGAGCCTATGCGGAATACCTCAAGGTCCCGGTGTACTGCCTGTGTGAGCTGCCTGATACCATATCCTTTGTGCAGGGGGCCCTGGTGGAGCCCCTGTGCGTCGGCCTGGGCGCCATTGACAAGGCAGGGCTTAAGCTGGGGGAGACGGTCACAATCATAGGCGCCGGGTCCATAGGCCTTAACATCCTGGCAGCAGCCAGGGCTGCCGGGGCCAGGAGGGTTATTGTGGCGGCTTCCTCGGAAAAAAGGCTCGGCTTTGCCCGGAAGATGGGAGCTTACGCCACTCTGGCAACAGCAAAAGGAGACTTGCCGGAACTGGTAAAGGAAAGCCACGAGGGACTGTCGGACGTGGTGTTCGAGGCCACGGGCATAGAGGAATGCATAAAGGCCTCCTTTAGGCTGGCAAGGAAGGGCGGAAGGGTAGTCCTTGCCGGTTACGGCAGGAACAGGGACATGGAAATACACATTGACGACATTCACATAAACAACCTGAGGGTGATCGGAGCCGCCCACAACTGGAACTATATCAATACTGCCCTGAACCTCATAAAGGACGGCATGGTGAACACCGAGCTCCTTGCCACCCACTTCATGCCCCCGGAAGATTTCCAAAGGGCCATAGAGATGACAAGAAGCCGGCCCGAAGGCTTTGTCAAGGCCATGTTCACCTTTGAAGACTGACAGGGAGGTGTCCGCATGGGAGGCTTGATTGTCGGCATAGACCTTGGCACCTCGTCGGTGAAGGTCCTATGCCTGGGCCGGTCCGGTGTGGAGGCGAGAGCATCGGAAGGTTACGGGAACGGG
>JAKOSZ010000358.1 GCA_029776555.1 Bacillota bacterium
CTTCGTAAAGGTCATTCACATCTTCCTCGTTCAATTTCTCCGCCCGCTGGGTTAAGGTCAGCCTGGATACCCTGAAGTGGTCCACCAGGGGCTTGCCTCCTATGGAAACCACAAAATGCTTGTCCTCTCTGCCGTCAGGAAGCTTACCCACCACCACCTCGACGGCTTCCACATTGACTATTTTAGAAAGCCTGTCTACCATCACGGCCCTCTGGTCCCTCAAATCGTTGGCCACGTCACCTGTGAGTTCGGCCATGTATATCTGCCTGTTCAGCTCCTGTATGCTCCTGGCAAGGGAGTTTACCTCCTCAACCTTTGCCCTGATCCTGTAGTTTAAATCCTGCTGGAGTTTTTCCAGGTGGGCGGCTGTGCTGTTGAAATACTTGGCCAGCGTCAAGCCGGTTTGCCACACCAGTGCCCTTGCCGCCTCGCTTGCCGGGTCCTTGGAAAGCTCCTGCAGGGCGTTGTAGAACTGGTTCATTACGGTGGTAAAACCGCTGTCCGAAGGCTCATTAAACACGGCTTCCATATCGCCGAGGAGCTCTTTTCTGGCCGCCCAGTGGCCGCTTGCCGCCGCCTCACTCCAATACTTGTAGTCAAGGTATTCGTCCCTGACCCTGTTTACGGACAGTACCTCCACACCGGTCCCTATCATTCCTCTCCCGTCATAGGTTGCCATAGGCTGGGCGGCAGACTGTACCGCCTGTTGCCTGGAAAACCCCGGAGTGTTCACATTGTTCAGGTTATGGTTGACTATGTCCAGTCCCTTCTGGGCCGCATAAAGACCTCTCAATGCCAAATTAAGGCCAAAGAAACTGCCTCTCACCCGTCATCACCTCCCAGACAAGCCCATTCTTTCAATCACCGTCTCCAGCATCTCATCAATGACATTAAGAACTCTGGCTGACGCGTCATATGCAAACTTAAACTTCATCATGTTGCCCATTTCCTCATCCAAAGATACGCCCATTATGCTTTGCCTTGAGGAATCGGCGGAATTGACCAGTTTTTGCTGGTTGTTAAATATGATTTCAGCCTCGGACCCGCCATTTCCCACCCAGCTTATGATAGAGAAATAGTACTCGTCCAGGCTTAAAATGTTGGCCCCTTCGCTTATTATGGGCTTATGCCTCAAGTTTGCGATCTCACGGGCTATCTCGTTGTCCCCGATGGCCCCGGATTTGGACGCCGCTATGTTTTCCTCATGGACCAGGTTGTCGTGAAGCTTTAAATTCTTCATGCTGAAGGGAGCCGACGGATTGATTTTGTCAAAGAAGTCCTGGTTTCCGGGCGGGGTGCCGCCTAAAACCGCGCCGCTCCTATGGATGGCATTTACCTCCTCGGCCAATGCGGCCACGTACCTGTCCAGCTTGTCCTTTAATTCCTTTAGGACCACGTCCCTTGAATCCAGCAGCCCTTTTAAGGCGCCGCTCTTTAACGGAAGCTCCGTGCCTCCTTCCACCTTGGGCACGGAAAATATGTCTCCCGGGTGCCTCTCTTCGGGATACAGTTTCATGGTCTTACCCCTGTTGACCAGAAAATACCCGCCCGTGGTAACAAACAATTGTCCGTCCTGGGTTTCCGTAACCTCTACATTGATAAGTTTTGAAAGCTGATCTACCAGGTAGTTCCTCCTGTCCCGGTAGTCGTTGGCCTTATCCCCTATCACCTCTCCGGCGGATATTTCCATGTTGAGCTCGGCTATTTCTTCTATAATGGAATTAATCCGGAGTATACAGTTGATGACTTCGCTGTTCAAATCCTTCTGCAGCTTGTCCAGCTGATAGCCCAGGTGGTTTATATGTTCTACTAGGTTTTGAGCCTTCTGGCGCACCACCGCTCTGACAGTAAGGCTCTCCGGCTCTTTGGAGAGTTCCTGCCAGCTATCCCAGAACTCGTTCATGGTCGCCTGCAGTCCCGCTTCCATGGGATCGCTCAGGATGGCCTGTATGTCAAGGTAAGTCTTGTAAGAAGCCTCCCAGTAGCCCAGGGAGGTGTTTTCCCTCCTGTATATGCTGTCTAAGTACAGGAACCTTATCTGTCTTATCTCCTGAATGCTGGCCCCATGCCCTATCTGCCATAAGGAGGCCGGCCCGGGTACGTTTTTGTAATGGTTGTCGCCAATCATGGCCTGCTGCCTGGCGTATCCCGGGGTGTTTACATTGGCTATGTTATGGCCTGTGACATAAAGGCCCCGTTCGCTTACAATAATTCCTGTTCTGGCTATTTCGAAGCTGGAAAAACCTCCCGCCATTCTTTCCCCTCCAAATTAAAGCGTTAGAGAGCAGCAAGCCTGCCTCTTCCAAGCATCTTCTTTACAATGAAGAGAAACTTTCTCTCTCTTTTTATCGGCACCGGAACAAAAAACTTAACCTGCTCCTTAGGCCGTCCGAGTCGGAAAACAAAACAAAAGGGAAGGCAGCGAATAAACCTTTAAGGTTACTCACTTCCTTCCCGCTTCTTTCCACGTCCCGTTTCTACAGTTTAACGTCGAAGAGGCTGCGCTTTTTGCTATCCTCCGTCTTCCCTGTCTTCCCGTAATTTTCCAAACCTGAGTCCACGCCGGCCAGAAGGTTCAGTGAAAAGTCGATGTAGTCAAGGGAATTTTGAATCAGTTTGGAGTTTAACCCGTTAATTTCCTTAAGCTCATTCAGCACTTTGAGCATGCGCTCCTGGCAGCTTTTAAGCTTGCCCGCCCCGTCTTCCCCCAGCGCCCCAATCAGTGATGAAATGTTAACTTCCGAGGAATTGATGCCCAGAGCGGCAGCGATTTCTGCCAGCGATTCTTCCCTTTTCTTTTCCAGTTTCGATATCTTAAGAAGAAGGGTTTGCTCGAGCTTCACCAGTTTCTCCAGCTCCGCCACTTTCCCCTGGATAACTAGGTCAGTCTTACTCTTGGAAAGGGCAAGCATGTCTTCATATACCTTCATTTCCTGCTCCAGCGTCTCAACGAGCCTGTCCACAGCTTTCTCATCCAAAACATCCACCCCCGCTAACACAACCCCAGAAAAAACTTAAAGTGTGACCTTCCTACCCTGAACTCTGGACCAGGAAGGGGGTTACACCTTAAAATCTATAACCGACCTTATTATTTTCTCGGCAATTTCCCCGGAATCCACACGGTAATTCCCCGACTCCAGCCTGCGGCTCAACTCATCGACCTTGTCGGCGCGGACATCCGGCGCCTTCTTTAAAGCCATTAACACTTCCTGAAAGTCTTTTGCCTGACTGGATATTGAAATGGCATCCTTTCCGGTTTTTACCCCGCTTAAATTTTCATATCTCCTGACGCCGCTTATTTTGTTGTTCACGCCAAGCACTTTTGGTATTTCTCCCGGTATCTTCATATGCCGCAAATCACCTCAATACAGAACAATACTTAAAGCTTAACGCTTTACTTTCACTTTTAAAACACAAAAAAACAAACCCATATATAATATCGTTACCTTTGTCTAAATATTTATATAATATTGACATTTAATTATTTCCTTATTTATTTGTCCTTTTTTAAATACCTGAGGAAAACCTGTTCTCTCTTTTCCCTGTCCCGGGCAAGCTCCGAGCTTATGCTGTCGGCCGCCACCCTCAGCTTCTTTTCAATCTCCTTGCTGCATTCGTCGCAGTAGCGTCCGGTCCTGATGGCCTTACCGCACACCTCACATTCCAGGAAGACGTTCCCCCCGGTATTGGTTATCTCAAGGCGCCCCTCCTTTAAGAAGAACTTAATCTTCTCCACGCTTAAGTCCAAAGCAGTGGCAACCTCGGACAGCGTAGCTCCGGGATTTTCGTACAGGTATTCCTTGACCCTCTTAAAATCCTCTTCATCCTTGTCTTTGCATGCCTGGCACAGGGGCACCCCGCCAAGATAGTAAAAAACGGCCCCGCATCTCTTGCAGTTCCTCACCTCAGCCATTTTCAACCCTCCTTCCGGTAGCCAAAACCACACCGATAATCCGGCGAACTCCTGCCTCTTTCAATACCCTTCCGCACTCACCCATGGTAGCTCCTGTGGTAATTATATCGTCAACCAATATGATGCTTTTACCCTTAACCCTTTCAGGCCGCCTGACCTCAAAAACCCCCGCCACGTTCCGGTACCTCTCCTCCCTTGTCATGCCGCTCTGGCTGTCGGTGTTTCTAGTCTTTACGAGGAGAGAAGCGTCAAAGGGTATCTCCAATTGCCGGCTCAAAGCTTTTGCAATAAGCAGGGACTGGTTATATCCCCTTTTCAGCTGCCTGTCCGTATGCAAGGGAACACATGTTATTATATCAATTTTTTTACGGTCTGTCACCGTCCTTACCCTGTCGGCCGCCAGCTGGGCCAGTGCCCTGTAGTATGAGGGCTTGCCGTGAAACTTAAACCTCACCAGGGCATCCCTTATCATGCCCGTGTATTCGCAGGCACATATTACGCTGTCGCAGTAACCCCTGTAAGGAGAAAAGGGGTCTTCCTTTAAGCAGGGGTCTTCCAGGTAGGGTATCAGGCTGTTGCACTTCCCGCAGATTTCAACCCTTGTCTCCGGCCCCATTACAGCCCCGCAGAATATGCACTTCGGAGGGAACAGCAGGTTCAGCAGCAGCTCAAACATGGCCCCCACCCCAGCTGAATTCCCCCTCATTGAAAGAGAGGCTTCTAAGCTTTTCCGCCATCCCTGAAAACCTCATGGTTTCCCTTAAGTTTGCAACCATCCGGTGCAGGGCTTTTTCGCTTCCCACCAGGATTACCAGCTCCCTGGCCCTGGTCACGGCAGTATAGAGAAGGTTCCTGGTCATCAAAACCTCCGGCCCGGGGAAAACGGGCATAATCACCACGGGGAACTCGCTCCCCTGGCTTTTGTGCACTGTTATGGCATAGGCCGGTTCAATTTCATCCAGTATGCTGAAGTCATACTCAACCAGCCTCTCGTCCTCGAACAGGACCTCTATTTTCTGCTCCTGGTGGTCTATCCTCCTTATGGTGCCCGTATCCCCGTTAAACACGCCCAGGCCTTCGCCCTTTCCGGAGGACACCCTCTTCCAGCGCAGCTCATAGTTGTTCCTGATCTGCATCACCCGGTCCCCTTCTCTGAACACGAAGTCCCCGTAGGCTTTCTCCATTTTTCTTCCGTCCCGGGGGTTTAACAGTTTCTGAAGCTCAATGTTCAGGCTGGCAACGCCGGTCACTCCCTTTTTTGTAGGCGTAAGCACCTGAATGTGCTTTACCGGGTTATAGCCGTACTTGGCCGGAAGCCTGCCGGAACAGAGCTCTCCTATGGTCTTTAGGGCAGCCGTAGGGCTTGCGTGGCGGATAAAGAAGAAGTCCTTGTGGCTTAAATTCAGTATCGGGGCTTCCCCCCTGTTAATCCGGTGGGCATTTACCGTAATCATGCTCATCTGGGCCTGCCTGAAAATCTCCGTCAGCTTTACCGTCTTTATAACCCCGCTCATAATTATGTCTTTTAAGACATTGCCGGCCCCCACCGAAGGCAGCTGGTCCACGTCCCCCACAAGCACAAGCCTCGTACCGGGAACGATAGCTTTTAAAAGGTGGTTCATGAGAAGCACGTCAACCATGGACATCTCATCAATAATGACCACATCGGCTTCCAGCGGGTTGTTTTCATTCCTGGCAAAAAACAGCTCCGTTTCATCATCGCCCATGTAGCCAATTTCCAGCAGCCTGTGGATGGTTTTGGCCTCATACCCGGTGGCTTCGGACATGTTCTTGGCCGCCCTTCCTGTTGGCGCGGCCAAAGCCGCCGTGTAGCCTTCTTTCTCCAGCAGCCTTATTATGCTCTTTATTATGGTGGTCTTCCCCGTGCCCGGCCCGCCGGTTATGACTATAACGCCGTTTTTAAGGGCTTCCTCCACCGCCCTTTTCTGACCGGCGGAGAGGACAATGCCCTCCTCTTTCTGGATCTCCTTTAGCCTGTCCTCTATGTCCTTCAACTCCCCTTTGAAAGGGGTTGCCGCCAGCTCCGCCAGTCTCCTGCACACATTGGTTTCCGCATAGTAGTACGGAAGGAGGTACACCCTTGTCTCCTCCTGCCGTTTCTCAACCACCACCACCCTGTCAACGGCCAGGGACATGAGGGCGTCGTCTATGCTTTCAAGGCTTACGTTGAGAAGCTGGCAGGTATAGTCTTTTAGCTGTTCTTCCGGCAGGTAGGTGTGCCCCCCGGAAGCGGCCGCCTGGGACAGGACATACTTTATCCCGCTGTAAACCCTGAACCTGGAAGTGGGTTCTATACCCAGGCTCCGGGCAATGGCATCCGCCTTCTTAAAACCTATTCCCAGCGCCTGGTCGGCAAGCCTGTAAGGGTTTTCCTTAATGGCCTCTATGGTCCTTTCCCCGAAGGTCCTGTATATTTTGGCGGCGTAAATGGGGCTTATGCCATAGCCCTGCAGGAACATTACCACCTGGTGGAGCTCCCTCTGCTCCTGAAAGGCCTGTCCGATTTTTAAGGCCTTTTCAAGGCCTATGCCTTTTATTTCCGAAAGCTTCTCCGGGCAGGACTCGATTACCTCCAGGGTTTTTTCCCCGAACCTTTCCACTATTCTGGCGGCGGTGACGGGTCCCACACCTTTGACTATCCCGGAGGAAAGGTATTTCAGTATTGCGCTTTCAGTCCTGGGCATGATTTTCCTGTATTCCTCAACCCTGAACTGCTCGCCGTAATCCGGGTGGGTCACCCACTCCCCCGACAGCTCCAGGGTTTCGCCAACATTAATAAAAGGCATATAGCCTACGGCGGTTATGACCTCTTCTCCTCTTTTTATGCAGCACACGGTATAGCCGTTTGCCTCATTTGAATAGATTAGCTCCTCAACCACACCCTCAATATATACCAATGCCTTCACCTGTCCCATAGAATTTGAGCTGCTACACATTTAGTATATAACAAGCCCTCCCCGATTGAAAGGCTTGTCCGCCGCCGCTGGCGGAATGCCCTCAGTCCCGGGGAAGAGGCTTAAGTGCCGTGGTTTTCCCCCTCTTCCTCGCTTTCGCCGAATTCTCCCATGAGCCTTTCCCTCTCGTCATATTTTAAGACCGTGATGTTCTCAAAGCTTCTTTTGAGTTTCTGAAGGATATTCAATGTTTTGTCCTCTGACCCCATGTCGATAATGGTAAGCTTGCCCCCCGGAATGTCCCGGCTCAAAAGGCTTCTCACTATGCCTTCGATGGCCTCTTCCCTGTCCTTTACAAGGATGGCCAGCCTGACATTCTTATCGTCGGCAAGACTCTTCCTCTGCACAGTGTCCACCGCCGAAAAAATCAGGGATATGATGCCGTATAAGCCCATTAAAAGCAGCAAAATTTCCAACACCATGTCTAACATGGAGCTCCTCCTCTCTTTTAGCCAAAAAGCCGTCCCGGATTCTCCCCAATAAGCTTAAGCCGGATAAAGAATCACCGCCTCGTTAAGGCCTCCCCTGCGCCCGACAGAAAGCTGAAGCTTCCCCCGGCATTCCAGCCAGAGTTCCCCCGCTAGCATACTATGAGGGGGATATTTCTTTTGCTACACACTGATAGAATGAGAAGCATAAGAAAGCCGGGCGGCCGCTTCTTACAAAAGGCGTAAAAATAGCAGCCTGCCTTTTTGCTTACAGGCTGCCCGTTTTTTTATAGAAATTGAAGGGCCGCCCCTTCAGTTTAATCTTTTGGGACAACCCCTCTCATGGTCCTTGTCTTTTAACTGGTAAGACTTAACCTCTCCGCTTTTTTATAAACTCACATCTTCTCGGCGCTCTTTCTTAAAATCTCGGCCTTGTCCACCCTCTCCCAGGCGAGGTCAACGTCGGTCCTCCCAAAGTGGCCGAAGGCCGCCGTCTGCTTATAAATGGGCCTTCTTAAGTCCAGGTCCCTTATTATCGCCGCAGGCCTTAAGTCAAAGTGTTTTTTCACCAGCCCGGTGAGCTTGTCCTCCGGCAAAAGCCCTGTCCCGAAAGTATCCACCGTTATGGATATGGGCCTGGCCACGCCTATGGCATAGGCAATCTGGACCTCACACTTTCCTGCCAGGCCTGCCGCCACTATGTTTTTAGCCACATACCTGGCGGCATAGCTGCCCGAACGGTCCACCTTTGTGGGGTCCTTGCCTGAAAAGGCGCCTCCCCCGTGTCTTGCGTATCCGCCGTATGTATCCACTATGATTTTCCGGCCGGTTAAACCCGAATCCCCCTGGGGGCCGCCGATGACGAACCTCCCGGTGGGGTTCACCAGAAAGCGGGTCCCACCGTCTATGAGCCGCTCCGGTATTACCGGCTTAATCACCTGCTCAATAATGTCCCTCTCTATGGTGCCATGGTCTATGTCGGGGGCGTGCTGGGCCGATACAACCACAGTGTCTACCCTCACAGGCCTGCCGCTGTCGTACTCCACGGTCACCTGGGATTTCCCGTCGGGCCTTAAATAGCCCAGGACGCCTTCTTTCCTGAGCCGGCTCAACCTTCTTGCCAGCTTGTGGGCAAGGGATATGGGCATGGGCATGAGTTCTGGGGTCTC
>JAKOSZ010000359.1 GCA_029776555.1 Bacillota bacterium
ATGCCAAAAATGCTTAGTCTAGCCCATCATTAAAGTTTTAGCCAAGTATATAATTTTTTATGCATAAATAAGGGTTTATTGGAAATAATACTATTTGGCGCAATAAAAATACCGAACCGTGAAATAGGGCTAAGTTTCTTGCCGGAAAGGCAGTAAACCCTCTCTATACACAAAAATATTTACACTACCCAGGAAAAGCAGCATACAGTGAATAAAAACAGAGGACGGGGGGCGGGGAACAGAACTCTTTCCGTTCGCCGCCGTCCGTCCTCTGTTATCGTAAACAGCTATTTTTCAATCATGATGTCTATCCTGCGGTTTTGCTTTCTCCCCTCTTCGGTGTCATTGGAAGCAATGGGTTCAAACTCACCTTTGCCCGCCGCGGTGAGCATTCTGGGGTCAAGCCCGCACTCCTCGATAAGGGATCTTACCACGTTGGTGGCCCTCCTGGTGGAAAGCTCCCAGTTGCTCGGGAACTGGGGCGTGTTGATGGGAAGGTTGCAGGTATGTCCCTCCACAACTATTTCCTTGTCCACTTCTTTTAAAAGGGCTCCCAGGTTTTTCAATGTTTCCCTCCCGGAGGGCTTAATATCGGCCTTGCCGGCTTCAAACAGGATAACCGAGTTAAACCTCAGCGTAAAAACCTGTTCGTTCTCAACCACGTCTACAAAATTCCCCAGGCCCAGTTCCTCTATTTTCCTTTCCATGTTCCCCTTTAAGGCTTCCATTTCACTGTCCGTCTCCTGGCCGCCGGTACCCTCTCCAATATCCGCCTCCTGGCCGCCGGTATCTTCCTGGAATTCCAGGGCCGGCGCCATATCGCTTTCGTTGTCTACGCTTTTTTCCCCAACCTCCACAACTGCGTTGGTGTTCCGAATTTTTACCACATCTTTGCCCCTGTTGATAAAAAAGAGTATCCCGTCACCGGTGCCCGAAAACGCGCTCCGGAAGGATGTGGCTATCTCCTCAAACCTGGCCTTGTCTATTGTAGACATGGAAAAAAGCATGACAAAAAAAGTCAAAGTAAGGGTCACAAGGTCGCTGTAGGTTAACAGCCACTCAGGCGTAGATTCCTGGTTACCGTCATCAAGCAGGTTCGGCCTTGTTCTCTTCATAGAATTCAACTCCTCAAGTTGCAGTGGAGTCACTGCTTGTCCTCATTCTGTCAGCAGCCCCCATCAGCTCTTGCGTTTGCCTGTCATAGTGGGCTTTCTGCTCTGGCGACAGGAAGGTCTTTAACTTAATCTCCATAATCCTGGGGTTCTCTCCCGCCTGTATGGAAAGCACCCCTTCCACCATCATCCTCTTAAGCTGGATTTCCTCCTTACTCTTCAACGCCAGCTTGTTGGCTATGGGAGTACATACAAAGTTGGCTAAAATAGCGCCGTAGAAGGTGGTAATGAGGGCAACGGCCATTGAAGGACCTATTCTTGAAGGGTCATCCAGGTACTTGAGCAGGTTAATCAGTCCTATGAGAGTACCTATCATACCCCAGGCAGGGAAGAGGGAAGCCATTGTCCTGAATATCCCCTGGCCTCTTTCGTGCCGGAGCTTCAAGTTCTCCAGCTCCAGGTCTACGGACTCTATAATGACTTCCGGTTCCGCCCCGTCTACCACCAGCTGGAGAGACTGTCTTAAGAAGTCATCCTCGATCTCTTCGGCTTCGTTCTCAAGGGAAAGCAAACCCTCCCGCCTTGCCTTCTGGGACATTTCCACAAGCCTTCGGATAATGTCCTCTGGAGCCGGTTCCCTGGCTACAAAGGTCTTAACTACTACCTTCATCATCTTGGCAAGCTCGCCGACCCTGTAGCTTATAAATACTGAGGCTAACCCGCCGCCCACGGTGATGAACATTGACGGAACATCGTAAAAGTTCAGAATGCTTCCGTTGAGAAGAATTGATACCACAATGCAGAACACTCCGAATAGAAAGCCAACCAGTGTAGCTATATCCATAACCCTTTTTCCTCCGTTTTTATATCAATGATCCTCTCTTTTACAATGTCGTCATTTTTCAAATTTCTTTTATATCTTTATAGCAATATGGTTGGTCTCTATCCCGTTCTGTCACTCTTTCCCGAAATATTAAGTCTTTTTTAAGCTGCGAAAGCCCCGCTTAAGCCTTTGACAGCTCAAGGGCCTGGGTAAATGTTATCGGGATTACGCCGTGCTCTTTGCAGTACTCCACTACCCTGGGATCCATTAACCTGCGCCTGTCGTTATCCCTTTCGACGGCCACGGCATCTCCGGGATGGCCCTCATGTCCAAGGGCGCGCATCTCAGGAGTGTCGTAAGCCGGATGGCCAAAATGCATGTAATATATACCCGGCTCAGCAGCCTTCAGCCTTGCCAGAAATTTTTCCACCGGGTCTCCGTCACAGTCCACCTCGGGAAGCCTCTTAAACCACGGTTTGTGCGAACCCCATTCAATCCCGTTTTTCCGGGCCCATTCCCTGGCCTTATCAGCCAAACCCTCAACAACCCATGTAAAGCCCATGTGGGAGTCAGCGAACTTAATGTCCAGGCCGTATTCCCTGGCCAGGTCCAGCTGGGCCTGCATCTCAGCCAGTATGTGTTCTACCTTCGGATTGTTATCGTGCAGTTCCTGGGTGGTTTGGAACAGGTGGCCGTTTTTGTCCACTATGGACGGCACCTTCTCCGGCGGAAGAACCGGCCCCCACTTGACACTGTCCCACTCGGCGTTTAAGGTCAGATGAAGCCCCATGCAGAAACCCTTTTCGTTCTTGAAAAACTCCGCGGCTTCTTTGGCCTTTGAGCAGGTCATCATAATTACGCCGTTTCTCAATATCCCCTGCTTGTAACCGTCAAAGAAAGCCCTGTGGGCCGAATCGTTGCTCCCCACGTCATCGGCCTTGGTCACCAAGTAAATTTTGCTGGCATCCATTATGCATTAGCTCCTTTCTTGGTTAATCTTTTACTGCAACCCTTTTGAAAACATCTCCATATTATAGTTTACCATTAAGGACCGGCTTTTTTAAAGTCATATTCCCGTGAAAGCCCATTCTTCGCCCGGCTTAAGATCCTCAAAAGCCGGCTTTCCGGCGCAATCGGGCCTGTCTCTCACCCGCCAGATGTAATAATCAACTCACCATACCCGTCATATAATTAAAAAGGGCTTTGCCCGGATTATAAGGAGAACGTGCCATAGAGTATCCAAGGGGTAGTTGCCTTAATGGTCATAATTGTAAAGAGAAAACCGCTCATGGCAGCTTTGGCCGTCCTGCTGGCGTCATATATTTTGTTTCTGGCCATTTCAGAAGCTCATCCGGTTCGCATGGTTTTCGGGGAAAACGGCGACGCGCTTCAGGAAGTCATTGAGAACATTGTAAATGTCCGCAACAGATCGATCCTGGACAGCAACATCGACATGCTGAAGCCCTTGTACCACACAGGTGTTACCCTGGGGAAATGGGCCTATGAACACGAGGTGAAGAAGACCGAGTACCTGAACCAGTGGTCCGAGAAGCAGGGAGTGAGGTTTGTCGAAATTAACCCCAGGCTTAAGATAAACCGGGTTCAGGAAAAAGGAAGCGGTCTTACTGTAAACTTTACCCTTTCCAATGAATACCGCTACGTTTATATAGACCGGCCTGGCAAGGTCAACAGTTTCAGGCTGGGAACATACCACTCCATGGACTTAATAAAAAGCGGAGAAGGCTGGCTTATAACCAGGGAGTGGTACACCGATCCCTTCGCCGACTCCCTGGGTTTGAAGGAGTCCCAGTGGGAAAAGGTCAGGGACGTAATTAATCAAGGAACGGCAAAAGACTTTTCAAACATCGGCAAGCGCAGGCTGGACGCGGTGGCCTACGCCAACAAATACTGCGGAGCCGCTGCCGAAAACTTCATAAACGGCTACAACAAGAAGTACAGGAACTATAACCCTCTGGGCGGGGACTGCGCCAACTTCGTATCCCAGGCCCTGTACGAAGGGGGAAAATTCAGGAAGACAGGGACCTGGAACTACGGCAAGGAAGGCAGCCAGGCCTGGATAAACGCCCAGGCCTTGAAAAACTACCTGCTGTACAGCGGCAGGGCTTCCCTTGTGGCCCGGGGAAGCTATGAAAAAGTGCTGTCAGCCTCTTACCGCCTCCTCCCGGGCGACATTATAGCCTACGAGCAGAAAGGAAAAATCAAGCACGTCTCCATGGTCACCGGCGCCGATTCCAAGGGCTACATCCTGGTCAACTGCCACAACGTGGACAGGTACATGGTGCCCTGGGACCTGGGCTGGAGCGACAAGGGTATAGTTTTCCACCTTATCAGGGTTCACTATTGAAAAACCGCCCCGAAAGAGCCCGAAAGCTCACATTGATTGCGGCAGCAGAAGGCATCCATTTCCCGATGTTTTAATTATTTTGTTTTGAAATACGCAGCTTTTTCATTAATGCCTCCTGAAGCACTTTGGAAAAATTTATCCCTGCTTTCTCAGCCTCAAGACTAAGCCAATAAGGTATAGTGCAGTTCTTTTTAACTGCTCTGTTATCCACCTTCTTGCGATATTCCTTAAAATCCACATCCACCAGCGTAACAACGTCGTTTTCTCCAGGTTGAATTTCCGCTGAATTTGGTTTAGGTAATTCTTTACCTTCATCTTCCATATCAATACCCATAAGCCCAATGGCATCACGGGCCATTTCAATTGCATTAACCATGCTTTTGCCTTGTGTAGCTATGCCGAAATCAGGTATGGATACGTAGTAACCATCTTTTTCTCTGGATATTATTACAGGATAAGCTTCTTTCATCATTCTTTCCCTCCCCGGATTTCATCATCGAATACATGTAAGCTCATTGGAAATTATAAAAAAACCTACAAGCCGACTGGCTGTAGGGTTTATTTATGGCGTGCCTGAAGGGATTCGAACCCCCGGCCAACGGATTAGAAGTCCGTTGCTCTATCCAGCTGAGCTACAG
>JAKOSZ010000360.1 GCA_029776555.1 Bacillota bacterium
ATGTCCAACCTGTGGGCTTCTTCAATGCATGCCCTTATGGCCGCAATGAAGTCTTCCTTGAGGTACGCGTCCTTAAGGCCGCTCCTGGGGTGCATGAAGAAGCCTCCTATGCCCTGGCTGTGCATCTCCCGGATCTGTTTTACAAGATGCTCCTTCTCAAGCTTGTCGTTGAGCGACCAGAAAGGCGCACTCCTGTACTCGGAGCCCACATCCTTGAAATTTTTGTAGTCCAGCATACCGTCGAACCTCCTTTAGTTATAATAACCTGTCCGCTGCCGGAGTTTTTGTCACAGGTCCCGGTAAAACCGCCGACAGGCAGGCAATGCCTGGCTCCCGCAGCAGACGGTCCTACTGCCGTATTTAGTGCTTTAACGCCTATACAACAGCACGTATTCCGAGTCCATTGCCGGGTCCTGGAGATTGCGAAGCTTAAGCACCATCAGGCCGCTTTCGGCTTCAGGCAGGCGGAAGCGTATGAAAGGCCCCGCCAGGTTGCTGTTGGGCTCCACCCCGGGGGAATCCCATGCCAGCAGGAATATCTCCTTCCCGTCCAGCTCAAGCCAGGCTTCGATACACCCGACGGGCACCCTTTCGTATGAGTCGTTGAGAAGCCAGAGCTCAGGGTTAAAAATCTCCTGGCTCTTCCAGACGAATTTGGGTATCCTGGCGCTGGCCAGCACCGGCCTGCAGGAAGCCTTGACGGCGTAATAGGCCGGCTTGGGGCTGTGGGGCCAGCTGACGAGGCTGTTGTTGGCCGCAGTGGGCCACGGCTCGTTGTAACACCAGTTTAAGGCCATGGCACACTTGGGTTTTTGCCTTCTGGCTTCCTCGAATATGCACTTGTAGCCTTCGCACTGGAGGATCTGTCCCCTCTCCACCAGCTCTTCCAGGCTGTTGCTGGGGCCAAAGTAGTACTCTATCACCTCGGGAAGAAGCCAGGAATTTTTCGCCCCGGCCCACGCCCTAAAGGCGTGATGGCTCTCCCAGGCCGTGCCCGGTTTCGGCGGGAACAGCTGGTCTTCGGGAATGAATTTTCTTATATAGTCAGCCGGAGAAGGTCCCGGTGAGCCAAACTCGGTGTAAGCCGTGAATGAAGCTTTCGGCATGACCTGGAAAACTTCCTCGCCGTTGTGATATCTGAACAGGTAATTCCCGTGAGCCATCCCCATGAGGGGTGAGGTCATGAGAAAAGGCCTGGTGGGGTCAAGGTCAAAACAGTTGCGGTTTAAAAGCCTTAAGGCCGGTGACTGGTCTGTCATCCTGGACCAGCCGTTGAAAAGCTCGTTGCCACCGCACCACAGGACAAGGGAAGCCCGTGAACGGAGGCGCTTTATAATGGAGCGGGACTCCTGGTCCAAAACCTTAAGATAGGCCGGCGTACCCAAGTAGTTGTTGCAGGCCAGCGGGAACTCCTGCCACACCATGATGCCCATCTCGTCGCACAGGTCAAAGAAGGAGTCCTTGTTGACAATACCCCCTCCCCAGACCCGGAGCAGGTTCATATGGGCCTCCCTGGCCAGCTTAAGCAAAGGCCTGTAGGTGTCTTCCGTGATAATGCCGGGGAATATTTCAGGGTTTACCCAGTTGGAACCCTTGCAGAAGATCTGCCTGCCGTTTACTTCCATGGTGATGGGGGGATTGCTCCTGGTCTTGGGATAGCCCTCGGGCTCCCGCCATCCTCCGGGGTACATTACAAGCCTTACAGTCCTGAAACCGATCCTGCTCTCCTTTTTGTCCAGGAGCTTTCCCTTCCGGTCAAAAAGCTCTGCCACCGACCGGTAGAGCACCGGTTCGCCGTGGCCGTTGGGCCACCAAAGTTCAGGCTTTTCAACCCGGCACTCAAGCTCAATCCGGCATGCCGAAGCGGGTGCTTCCCTTACCGCCGCCTGGGCGCCATTAGGGTCGTAAAGCTTCCAAACCACTTTTCCGTCTGTTTCTTTCGAAAGGCAGACCACTGCTTTCAGATCCGCCCCGCTTAAATCGCCGTCCATGGCGTACAGGGCTTCATAGTCCTTTATATGGCTTGACGGGCGCACTTCCAGGTATGTCTCGTCCCATATGCCAAGAGGTATGAGCCTGGGGTGCCAGTCCCATCCGTAGCTCACGGCGGGCTTGCAGCACTGGTTGGCCTGGACCTGGTTCACCGGTTCCACTACGCTCTTGGGCGCCGGAAATACCAGCACCTCCAGCCTCTCTCCCCCGGCCGCCTTCTCTGTTAAGTCAATCTCAAAGGGGGTAAACATCCCCTCCTGGTCATATATTACCAGGCCGTTCAGCTTGACCTTGAAACGGTAGTCTACTCCCCTGCACACAAAGAAGAGCCTCTCGTCTTGGCCAAGGTCAGGTTTTTCCAAAACCGTCTCGTAGGACCAGTACACGTCCTCCATCCAGAGGTAGTCCTTCCAGTTGTCGGCATAGGTGTAATCGCCCCAGCCTTCCGCCCTGGCCCAGTCCAGCTGGACCGCTCCAGGCACCGAAGCGGGCACCCGTTTTTCCGGCGGGACGTCTTCACTATGGCTGTAACCTACGGTCCATTTAAGCTCTATCCTGCGCATCATCCTTCCGCCTCCTCTGAGCTCTTTTACTGCCACAACTATCAAGCCGCCGGTAAATTTCAGCGGCCGTCTTTACCCTGGTCCAACCTGCCTGTTATAAAGCTCCGGTTTACGTCCCCTGTCCTGCCTCAGCAAAAACCCGCGTTTTCACGTCACAGGCTTATTATTGCTCCCCGCCGCAAGTTTATCCTGTCTCTGTGAGAACTCATGGGCCGGTCCGTATGAAACCTTGCGGCAATTGCCATAAGCCTGCATTGCCTTCCTGGGAATCCGCCTTCCGTGCCGGGGCTTGCTATGCCGCCCTCCGGCTTTCCCTATCCGCACTTGCTGTAGCCGCAGTTCCTGCAGACCACGCATCCGCTTTCATGCTCCACCAGGTTCCCGCACTCAGGGCAGTATTTTAAGGCAGCCTGGCCGTCTCCTTCCATCCCTTCGTCGCCGGGCAGCCTGCCCGGCCCCTCCGAAAACCGGAGCCA
>JAKOSZ010000361.1 GCA_029776555.1 Bacillota bacterium
CTTTTCCATTTCCTTTTCCGTTTTGGCGATTTCTTTTTTCATGTGTTCCTGCTCCACCTGGCTGTTTTTAAGCTTCTCCAGCTCGTCACGCTTACAGCGCCAGTATTGCAGCACCTCTTCTATCGTTTTGCCGTATTTTCGCTTTAACTTATTTATGAGGTCAAGCCTTTCCTCGGCGGCATTCAACATATCGGGGTCAAACTCGAAACCGTCAATCATATTCCTAATATCCCTTGTAATTTCCTTAAGGGTTACCCGGCAGGATTCTATGGCATTATAAAAACCGCCTATTCTTTCATCCATCACCTTGAAGGGAGCAAGAAGCTGATCCACCTGGCCCAAGCCGTCTATTATACTTAAGCCTGTACTATGGTCGTTCCCGTACAGCAGTTCATAGGACTGTGCCAGCGACTGGAATATCCTTTCCGCATTGGCCAATACCTCCCTCTGCCGCAGCAGTTCCTCTTCTTCCCCTTCTTTAAGCCGCGCGGCCTCTATCTCCTGCACTTGGTATGAAAAAAGGTCTATATTTCTCTCCCTTTCCATTTCGCTAAGCATTACCTCTTCCAGGGCTTTCTTTTGCTCTTGAAGCCTTTGGTACAGCGATGCCACCCTTTGCCTTTGCTCCAGTACCCTGCATCCGCCGAAATGGTCAAGTATATCTATATGGTTTTGTACATCAAGCAGCGACTGGTGCTGATGCTGCCCGTGAATATCTATGATATGCCGGCTTATTTCCCTTATGCCGGACAGCGGCACCGGCCTTCCATTTATCCTGCTTATGCTCCTCCCGCTTCTTATTTCCCGTCCGAGCACCAGCGTCTTGTCCCGGTCCAGGTCTATGCCCAGCTCCTTAAGGACCTCTTCAATCCCCTCAATGTCGTCACATTTAAAAAGGGCTTCAACCACAGCCTTGTCGGCCCCTGTTCTTATAATGTCGGTATCCGCCCTTTCCCCCAGTACCATGTTTACCGCGTCTATTATTATGGACTTCCCGGCGCCGGTCTCCCCGGTTAGAACATTTAGCCCATCCTCCAGCATCAGGCATACATTATCAATGAGTGCGAAATTGGATATGTTAAGTTCCAGCAGCATGTATTACCGGCCCCCGTTTCTATCCCATGAGTTTCTTTAATTTCTCCATTGTGTTCACCGCGTTTTTTTCATTCCTCGAAAGAACAAATATGGTATCGTCCCCGGCTATTGTTCCAACCACTTCCGGCCAGTCAAGCGCGTCAATAACTGCGGCAGCCCCCTGGGCAGCCCCCGGAATTGTCTTTACGACTACTATGTTTATGGCATAGTCCACTTTAAGCGCCGATTCTTTGAATACTTTAGCATGCCGGTCCACCAAATCGCTGTCGTGGGGCTTTATGGTAGAATACTTGTACTTGCCGGTGTCGCTTAGGGTCTTTATAAGTCTCAGCTCCTTGATATCCCTCGACACCGTCGCCTGGGTTATGTTGAATCCGCAGGCCTTGAGCTCTTCCGCCAACTCCTCTTGGGTCTCTATTTCCTTGCTTTCAATGAGTTCCAAAATCTTGGCATGCCGGGCAATCTTCATTTGCCAACCTCCTTTTTCTTCTACCTTCTTTCGTTGAGCTTTGTCCTCAGCACGTCATAAAAGTTTTTATCCCTAAGTTTTATCATGTTAGCGGAAAATTCTGACTTTCGCACAATGATTAAGTCCCCCGCGTTCAGCCTGTAGCCCTGCTGTCCGTCTATTGTCAGCATGACATCGTTTTTGTCGCCGACAACCTCCACTTTAACCTCTTCCTTGTCGGATATCACTATTGACCTGGAACTCATCATATGCGGGCTTATTGGAGTAATAACCATGCCGGCAACATCGGGACTTAGGATTGGCCCGCCCGCAGACAGGGAATAGGCGGTCGAGCCTGTGGGACTGGAAATGATTATTCCGTCCGCCGAATAGGTTTCTACGTAACTTTGGTTTATAAAAGTCTTCAGCTGAATAATCCTTGAAAAGGACCCCTTTGATATCACTATATCGTTAAGCGCCCAAAAGTTGTCGGTTATCATGTTGTTTTTTATAAGGACCGCCTCCAGCATCATCCTTTTTTCAACCCGGTAATCCCCGCTCCTTATCCTTTCCAGGCCGTCGTACATGTTGTCCTGTTCCAATTCGGTGAGGAAGCCCAAGTGCCCGAGGTTGATACCAAGTATCGGCGTCTGCTGCCAAAGCACCTGTCTAGCAACCGAGAGCAATGTCCCGTCCCCGCCCAGCACTATTATGAAATCGGATGTTTTATAAATTTCCGACGGCTTTTGCGCCAAGCCCGGCATATCCAGCTCGCTGGCGGTTATTTCGTTCAAAAGCACGCGGGAACCCTTTTCCTCCAGCCATTTTATCAGCTCCCGGGCTACTTCAAGGCTGCCGGACTTCTGCAGGTTGGGAATAATGCCTATTGTATCGAATTTAATGGCCTTTTCCTGCATTTTACTCAATACTCCTTCCTCGCATCAAGACATTCTACAAAAATTCCATTTTTCCTCCATTTCGGTCAGTATACGCGGTGAGATTCTTCTACAACCCTTTCTATCATTGCCTGCACATTTTCTGCGCCTGGGCCTTCGTTTTCTTCATCGCACGCATATACCAGGTATTCTATGTTTCCTTCGGCTCCTGTTATGGGGGAATGGGTAAGCCCCCTCAGCTTTAAGCCCATACCTATAATAAAGCCATATATTTTTTGTATCACTTCCCTGTGTACCAGGGGGTCCCTTACTATTCCCTTGCGGCCCACCTTTTCACGGCCCGCTTCAAATTGCGGCTTAATAAGGGCAATAATCTTCCCTCCGGGTCTCAATAACGTTTTTGCCACCGGCAGTACCAGCGTAAGGGAAATAAAAGCCACGTCAATAACCGCTATGTCACAGCTCTCTCCCAGGTCCTCCGGTTTTACATACCTAATGTTGGTACGCTCCATAACCACAACCCTCGGGTCCCGGCGCAGCCTCCAGTCAAGCTGGCCGTACCCCACGTCTATGGCATACACTCTCCTTGCGCCCCGTTTTAAAAGGCAGTCGGTAAAACCCCCGGTGGAGGCGCCGACATCAACAGCTGTATAACCGGTGACGTCAATTCGGAAGTGTTCCAGGGCCTTTTCCAGTTTCAGCCCTCCCCTTCCCACATAGGGAATGGGGTCCTCATCTACCGAAATCACCGCATCCTCGCTGACCCTGGTCCCAGCCTTGTCCATTACCTTGCCGTTCACCCTTACAAGCCCGGCCATTATTGTTCCCTTAGCCCTTTCCCTGCTTGGAAACAGCCCCCTTTCCACCAGAAGCGTATCCAACCTTTTCTTTGCCGATGCCACTTCCCTTTCCTCCTTCTGCCAGGTCCAGCAAACTGTAATATATACCGGTATCGTCCAGCCCGTAAGCCCTGTACAGGCTTTCGTTGTCACCGAAGGTAACAAATTCGTCCGGAAAGCCCAAGAGCCTTATCCTATAGTCCATTGCATCAAGGCCCATCGAATTCATCTGCTCCAGCAGGTAACTGCCGTATCCGCCCCGGATAACATTGTCCTCCAGCACCGCTATTCTGTCATAATCCTTCAATATCTCCGCCAGCATTTCCGTATCGACAGGTTTGACAAACCGGGCATTTACCACACCCGCCTTTATACCCTTCTTTTCAAGCTGTTCCGCCACCCTGCATGCCCTCGGCAGCATGTTTCCAACGGCAATAATGCACAGGTCTTTTCCCTTCCTTACCATTTCCGATTTGCCCTTTACCAACGGGCCGGGAGTGTAGCCCTTCACCGTCCGGCCTTCTCCCCTTGGGTACCTTATCGCGACCGGCCCTCCGCTGCTTAGCGCATACCTCAACATTTCCTTCATTTCGCTGCAGCAGCAGGGTGCAAGCACCTGCATGTTGGGTATGTGGCTAAGGTATGACAAATCGAACACCCCGTGATGGGTGGGCCCGTCATGCCCCACTATCCCTGCCCTATCCACGGCAAACAC